>JAUIAA010000006.1 GCA_030425715.1 Bacteroidia bacterium
GTGAGTTGGTAAGTATAGGCTTTAAACTTTGATTTTAATTCGTTTAAAGTATAGGTTTTTTTATTTTTTACCGATTCACCATCAATGATTAACTTCCAATTTTCAACATCAATTTCCTTTGGAATCAAGCCATTGTTACGAATAAACATTTTATCGTTTGGTGTAACCTTATCATCTAACAAATGTGCTTTTGACTCTATATTCCATGGTCTTTCATTAAGTACCACCATAGCGCTATTTAAGTGGAATAATTTAAATGGATCTGGTTCTTGTAGTGCCAAAGGTTGGTAGCCTTTCCACATATTTTCTCCAAAAACAATATTGGCTCCAATAATAGATGCAAAAGAGGTTAGACTTGCTTTTTTAACAAATTTTCTTCTTTCCATATCATTTGGTTTTGGGGTGGCCTATACAAATATAGGCTAAATATTAGTTTAATAAAAGTTACTAGCCTCCAAAACAATACCTTGCAAAATTTGAGGATTTACCTCTTCTAAAGAAAAATAAGGGATAGATTTTACCAATTTTCTATCATTACCTGCAATAAGGTTTTTATTTTGCATTTGATGCCCTTTCATAAAACAAACATCAACAAATTGACCTTTTTTAGAGATTTCCGAATTGGATTTGGCAATATTAAAATAACAAAACGGTCGGTTTTTATAATAGTAAAATGGTAGTCTGTATTTATACCTTTCGTCTATTTCCGATAAGGTCTTAAAAAGAATTTGCCTTACGTATAACATGATAGATACATAAGGCTCATCCTTTTTTAAAATAAAATCTTCTGCTGGGTTCATTAGCTAAAAATAGCGAATTATCCGCATTTCGATTGTCCGCAACTTACACATTTTAAACAGCCTTCTGAGTAAATTAATCCATCAGGGTCACCACATTCTCCACATTTTCTATCTGCAGCAGCTGCACCATCGGGTACAAATCTTTTTAAGGCACGAGCCACACCGTTTTTCCAAGTATTGATATGATCGTCGTACATATTTAAATTTTGAATCAAATCCACCACATAAGGCATAGGCATACCGTGTCTTAATATTCCAGAAATCAATTTGGCATAATTCCAAAATTCCTTATCAAACGATCGAGATAAGCCCTCAATGGTTATTTTATAACCATCTCTATCTAAGTATTGAAAATCATATCTGGCAACTTTTGCATCGTTTCTACTTTTAATTACCCAGCCTTTTTCTAACCATTGTGGCAAATTAAAAGCATCTTTCATTTTACCCGTAAAAATTTCATAAGGTCTACCTTCAATTAAACCAACAACTGCCAACCATTTTTCTGAATCGTTATGAAAACGAATTACTTCTGCCTCAATTTTCTTTGGACGCTTAGGAAAAACCACGCTGTTTTGATAGGTATTATCTTTTGATGGTTCTTTCTTCTCGTCACTAGAAACTAATATACCACTACGCGAACCATCACGGTAAACCGTAATTCCTTTTAGACCGTTTTTCCATGAATCTAAGTAAATATCTCCAACCAAATCTTCGGTAACATCTGCAGCCAAATTTATAGTGGAACTAATAGAATGTGTGGTGTACTTCTGCACCAAAGCCTGCATTTTTACACGATTTTTCCAATCAATTTCTGCAGCTGTTGCGCCTGCATATGGACTTTTATTTATATCGCTCTCTCCAGTTGTTTCCATCCAAGTTTCTAGTTTTTTATGGTAAACTGTAAACTCTTCAAAAGCATCACCAAGTTCATCCACAAAATCAACTTTTGCTTTTTTGTCGTCTTGGTTTATTTTTCTTCGTCTTTTATACGAAAGCATATACACAGGTTCAATTCCTGATGAAACCTGCGCCAACATACTTAATGACCCTGTTGGAGCAACGGTACTTATGGAAATGTTTCTTCTTCCGTGGTTAATCATACGATTGTAGAGTTCAGGAAATTCGGCTTTTAGCATTTGTACAAACTCCGATTTATCTTCTATATTACGGTTAAATACTTCAAATTGACCTCTTTCAATCGCCATATCTATACTGCTATCAAACTCGGCAGTAATTTTAGACCTCATAATTTGATCCACCTGTGCTAAAGCTTCATCGGAATCAAACTTGATTCCCAATGCTGCAATTGCATCGCCTAAAGCGGTAAAACCCAAGCCTGTTCTACGCCCTTTTTTACCCGTTTCTTTTAACAACTCCCAAGTAGACCTTTCGTTTTGTTTGACATAATCTGGCTCAGGATCTGCATTAATTTTAGCTAAAATTTTATCCACAGCTTCCAATTCTAAATCTACCAAATCATCCATTAGTCGCTGACTTTCATAAACTATCTCATAGAATTTTTTATAGTTGAATTTGGCTTTATCTGTAAATGGATTATCTACAAAACTGTATAAATTTACCGCAATGAGCCTACAGCTATCTCCACCTTGCATGGCGATTTCAGAACATGGATTGGTAGAAGAATTTTTAAATCCAGGATATAATGAAGAAGTAGAATAATGGTGTTGTCTATCCCAAAAAATCAACCCTGGTTCTGCGGTATTGTGGGCACTTTTAATAATAAGATTCCATAATTGTAAAGCATCTACTTCTTTGGTATAAGTAGGGTTTTTAGCGTCGATAGGCCATCTTAAGGTGTATTTTTCTTTTTGCTCTACTGCTTGCATAAACTCATCCGATAAACGGATAGAAATATTTGCGCCAGTAACTTTGGTTAAATCTTGTTTGATGGTAATAAAATCTTCAATATCGGGATGTGCAATATCCATGGTAAGCATTAAAGCACCTCTTCTACCATTTTGTGCGACTTCTCTTGTAGTTGCCGAAAATCTATTCATAAAAGAAACTGCTCCTGTAGTAGTTCCTGCGGCATTGGAAACATTAGCATTTTTAGGGCGCAAATCGGAAATATCTACCCCAACACCACAACGTCTTTTATACAATTGCGCCATTTGCTGATCGGTATATAAAATTCCGCCATAGGAATCTTTTACGGGTGGGATAACAATACAATTGGATAAAGAAGCAATGATTTCTTTATTACCCAATCCAAACATTACACTTCCTTGTGGAATGACATACTTAAAATCTTTAAAAAGCTCGTAAATTTTCTCAGTGGTTAATTCCTTTCTTGTTTTGGCATATGTAGAAATTCCTTCTCTTTCATGCAACTTGTTGGATTTGTATTTGGCTTCCATTCTACCAAATTCTTCTGCCATACGGCGATGCATATCCGCAGGTGTTTGTTCTAAAAAATTACCTGAAGCATCCTTAACGGCATACTTGTTCATCCAGGTGGTTGCTGCCAATTCGTCATTGTTAAAGTATGATAATGAGCTGTTTAATACTTCTTGATAGGTGTAGGTTTGTTGGGTTAATTTTTCTTTAATCATTTTAAGTGCTGCTTTTGTGTATTTTTATCCGAATTAAAATTAGGGTAAAACCATACTTTATTTAAGGCATGGAAGTTTAAATTATTAACAAAATATAGTTCATAATTATTTCCTTTGACGAATGGAATGATAGCGGACATTCTTATCCTTTTTTGAAGAGTGAAAAAGGGCATTTATTAACATGATTTAATCTAAAAAAATATTTTTTTAGGGTTTACAAATGCAGATTTAAATTTAAAAAAAAGAGAAATGAACTAAATTTTTTTCTGGATATTTTTAATTAAAAATTCCAAACCATTTCTTCTAATTTCGAAAGCAGATTCCATAAATTGACCCAATTTATTTTTAGGAAATCCTTTGTTTCTATACCATACCAAATAATATTCGGGTAAGTCTATTAAATAAGTCCCTTTGTATTTTCCAAAGGGCATTTTGGTATTTGCCAATTGTTGTAAAAATTTTGGATCAGGCTGTATCATTCCTTTCCATCTACATAAGCTTGCAAATAAGCAAATCTAGGGGTAAGTTTACCGTGCTGTGTCATTCTTGCACGTTCTAAAATACCATCTTTATCTCCGTTAAAAAAAGCCGGTATTACGTATTTAGCAAAACTTTTACCAAAACCTATAGAAGCGTCGTTTGGCAACTCACAGGGCAAATTGTCTACCGCCATTACAGCAATGGCCTCTTCTTGTTTAAAATCAACTTCTTGCTCTGTTAAAGGGTCATAACCATATATAGGATTAGCAATGGTAGAAGGTTTTATGGTACAGGCTACTGGCCCGTCAATATCACAACTAATATCTCCCACTACCTTAATTTGAAACTCTTTAGTTTTGGCATCGGCTCTTGTAAATAAAAATGGGGATCCGTCACCAAAAAAATGACCCGCAATAAAAACATCAGATACCTTTGCAAAACGCATAAAATCACTTTGGTATGCCGTAGGGTTTTTAAAAAAATCTTCTTTGGATAGGGTGTTACCGTCTATTCTTTTATTGTAATCCAATACATTTAATTGACAGTAAACGGGAGTGTCAAAAGTTTTATTTAAGTAATCCTGAACAGATACATTCTTCACTTCCATGGCGTCAAGCATTTCTTTGGCTCCGTTCGAAACTCTACCCATGCCAGTAAGTACAATTTTGATGTTCGGTAATGTAATCTTTTTCAACTCCTCCATCAAGGCTTTTTGATTGCTTAGAGTTTCTGCTTTAGTCAAATGAAATGAATTGTATTTTAACCCGAAAGCTCTTATGGTATTGTAAGCACCTACGATTCCGGCATATCTACCAAATGCAACCACACGATTTCCATTCGTATTTGTAAGCACTTCGTGGTCGTACATTTCAATATTTTTAGCTAAAATTGCTCTTAATAAATTGCGGTTGTAAGGTTGCTTCTTTATGGTATGTGAAAAGAAAAAATATTTTTTATTGGGTATGAGGTTTGCAATGGGTACTTCTTTTACACCTAACAATACCTCACAATTGGAAACATCATTAACCACTTTTAAACCTTTATCTAGGTAATCTCTATCTGTAAAAGTTCTAATATCCGATTTCTCAACTACAATTTCTAATGCTGGGAACTCTTTTTGCAATGCCACACAGGCATCTGGTGAAAATACTACTCTTCTATCTGGGGGGTTCTTTCTTTCTTTAATTAAGGCAATCTTCATAAAGGCAAATTTACTGTCAAGATTTCCGATTTCTCAAAAATCATCAAATTCAAGTAACGAATATACAGCAAATAGGTCTATTTTTTGTCATAGCTTGCATATTTTACAAAGAAGTCTCTTACCAAATTATCGTAATTAAACCAACTTTAGGTATAGTAGCATACCCTTAAAGTATTGCTTATGGATTAAAAAAAGTTTATTTTATGTAATGGGAGAAACTATCCCTTTCTTTTGACTTCCTGAATAATTGCCAAAGCCTCCTGAACTTTCACTTTTAGTCCATTAAAGTCTTTTTTGGCTAAAATTTCTTTGGAAATGAGTTTTGAACCCATTCCTACACAGGTAACACCAGCATCGAACCAACCTTTAAGATTTTCTTTGGTTGGGGATACGCCTCCTGTTGGCATGATACTCGTCCATGGTTGCGGCCCCTTGATGCCTTTTACAAACTGCGGACCGTAAATATCTCCTGGAAATAATTTTACAATCTCACAACCCATTTCTTCGGCCTTGGTTATCTCTGTTAAGGTACCACAGCCTGGTGACCATAGCACTTTTCTGCGGTTACAAACTACAGCAATATCTTCTCGCAGTACTGGAGTTACTACAAAATTTGCACCCAATTGCATGTACAATGAAGCTGCCGCAGCATCGGTTACAGAACCAACTCCCATAATCATACCTGGCAATTCTGCAATTGCATACTTAGTTAGGGTTCCAAAAACTTCATGAGCAAAATCACCTCTCGCGGTAAACTCTAGTAAACGAGCACCACCATCATAACAGGCTTTTAATACTTTTTTACTCAACTCTATATCGTGATGAAAAAACAAAGGTACCATACCTGTTTCTTGCATTGCCTGTACTACTTCTAATCTTGAAAATTGTGCCATCTTAAATTTTTATTGAGCTTAAGAGTGCTAGTTAATAGCTGCAACCAACACTCTCTTACAAACTCAAAATTAATCTTTTAATTTTTTATCTCGCTACTCTACCAGAAGCATCACCACCCATTAATTTTTCCACTTCTTCAACGGTTACCAAATTTGCATCTCCTTTAATGGTATGCTTTAAGCAAGAAGCTGCTACTGCAAAATCTAAGGCGTTTTGATCATCGTCTGGATAAGTCAATAGGCCATAAATTAAACCGCCCATAAAAGAATCTCCTCCACCAACTCTATCTACAATATCTGTTATTTGGTACTGACGGGTTTCATACATTTTCTTTCCATCATAAAGTACTCCTGCCCATGTGTTGTGTGATGCCGAAATAGAACCTCTTAGCGTGGTAATCACTTTTTTTGCTTTTGGGAATTTTTCCATCATTTGTTGACAAACCGATAAAAATGCTTCTGCTTTTACATCATGTCCTTGGGTTTGTACACTAATTCCTTCTGGTTTGATTCCAAAGTGCATTTCTGCATCTTCTTCATTACCTAAAATGATATCGCAATAGGAGGTTAATTCCGTCATGATTTTTTCACGATCTCCACCATACTTCCATAATTTGGCTCTATAATTTAAATCTGTTGAAATGGTGATCCCTTTTTCACTTGCCGCTTTTACTGCTTCTAAACAAACATCTGCTGCACTTTGCGAAATTGCAGGAGTTATACCTGTCCAATGAAACCATTCTACTCCTTCAAAAACTTGATTCCAGTCAATCATTCCTGATTGAATTTCAGACATGGCAGAGTGTGCTCTATCATAAACCACTTTAGACCCTCTAGAAACTGCTCCAGTCTCTAAAAAGTATATCCCTAAGCGGTCACCTCCATATACAATTTTATCTACCCCAACACCTCTTTTGCGCATCTCCATCATGGCACATGCCCCAATATCATTCTTTGGCAAACGTGTTACAAAATCAACAGGAACTCCATAATTTGCTAAGGAAACTGCTACGTTAGATTCTCCTCCTCCATAAACCGCATCAAATGAGTTGGCTTGAGAAAATCTTAAAAATCCTGAAGGTGCCAACCTCAACATAATTTCTCCAAATGTGACTACTTTTTTCATTTTTTATATTATTTCTCGTACTAAATTTATATTCCTAAGGCCTGTCCACCACCTATTTGAATTGTTTCGGCTGTAATAAAAGAAGCATCATTGCTTGCTAAAAAAGAAACAACACTTGCTACATCTTCTGGCTGACCTAATCTTCCTAACATAATATTATTTGCCCATGATGCAAAAACTTCTGGCTTAGTTGCCTTAATTTGTGCATGAAATGGTGTATCAATGGTGCCAGGAGATACTGCATTTACTCTAATGCCATATTCTGCTAAATCTTTAGCTAAAGCTCTAGTGATAGCATGTACCCCAGCTTTTGATGTGCCGTAGATTCCCGCTCCTGGTCCACCAGCCGTCCATCCTGCATTTGACGTATAATTAATGATAGACGGATGTTCTCCTTTTTTAAGGTATGGAATTGCTGTTCTTGATGCAAAAAATACAGAATCAAGGTTAAGCGCCATTACAAATCTATAAAATTCAGTTGGCATATCTTCAAACCTAGATCTTCCACCTAAACCTCCTGCATTATTCACAAGGACATCAATTTTTCCATATTTTTCACCAATTTTGGTAATATTTTCTACCACCTCTTCTTCTTTGGTAACATCAAATCCATAGTATTCTGCTGTTATACCTTCTGCTTTAAGTTCTTCTACTCTTTTAGCTCCTGCAACATCCTCAATGCCGTTGAGTACTACTGTATATCCATCATTGCCTAATCTTTTTGCCACTTCGAAACCTATTCCCCCAGTAGCTCCAGTTATTATTGCGATTTTTCCGTTTGAATTACTCATATTTCTTTATTTATTATTTTAGTTGTTATTATAATTTTTTATCTTATTCTATTGTCTTTCTTACAAGTTCTATATTCTTTATAAATACAAAAATGGATAATACACCTAGCACTACTGCAACACATATTGCGATAAATGCGGGTACATAAGAATTAGTTGTTATTTGCCCAACAAACCAATTCATAATCATTGGTGAAATAGCAGCAACAGTACCTGCCAACCCAGCCAATGTACCTACTGATGGCCCTCTAAATAAATCACTTGAAATGGTTTGAATATTACCAATAGCAAATTGAAAACCAAATAGTGCAAGTCCGGCCAAATAGATAAAAGTCATAAAGTTATTTTCTCTTACCATCGTAATGATGCATACAAAAGCTATTAAAATTAATAACCCTCCAACGGCAATTGTTGCTTTTCTAGAGAAATCTACAGAGCGTTTTTTCATTAACTCTCCGGCAAACATTCCTCCAATTATACTTCCTGCAGCCGCCATTAAGTAAGATATCCACATAGTCGCAGCAATTTCTTCAATACTCAAGCCAAATTTGTCATTTAAATAAATTGGCATCCAGCCTGCAAAAAACCACCAAATTGGTTCTATAAAAAAACGACAAGACAATACCCCCCATGACTGTTTGTAGCTTAATATTTTTGCAATCCCTAAACTTTTTACCTTCTTAATATTATCTTCCTTATCATAATCATTTTTACTAGAGAGAATTAATTTTCTTTCTTCATCAGTAATCCATGGGTGTTTTTCAGGTGTAGATTTATTTAAAAACAACCAAGGAATTACCCATAATAAACCCACTGCTCCTAAAATGATATAAGTTGTTTTCCAGCCAAATAAAGTGTATAAATAAACAATGATAAAAGGCGCTATAACGTTTCCTATTGATGCTCCCGCATTAAATATACCTTGAGCAATTGCTCTTTCTTTTACAGGAAACCATTCGCCATTACTTTTTACCGCTCCGGGCCAGTTTCCAGCTTCTCCAATACCTAACAAGCCTCTAACTATGGAAAGAGAAATCAATCCTCTTGCGAAAGCGTGAAATGCAGATGCTATTGACCATATAATTATGGAAACTGTAAAGCCTAATCTTGTTCCAATCTTATCATACAATTTACCCGAAGCAAATTTTCCAAGCGCATAACATGCCATAAATACATTTAGCATGATGGCATAATCAGATTTGTCCATACCAAGATCTTTACCCATCTCTGGCCACAATAATGCAAATGCCGTTCTATCAATATAATTTATAACTGTTGCTACAAATATTAATATAATTATCCACCATCTTAATCCTCTAATTTTCATCTCTTTAAATTCATGTTTATTTGTTCAATAAGTGCATAAATTGCCCCGTTGGGTAAATTTCTCAACTTAAAACATCTTTAAATATTTTGTATTTTTTAATATGGAAGTAAAGCTTGACTTATAAAAAAATTGCCTTTGTTTCTTAGCTTTTATACATGATTAAAAATACGTTCCCTCTTCTTTATTTTTCTTGAGATAATACAATCGTGCATTTGTATTTCTCAAGTTTAACTCTTTAAATGTTGTAACAATATTGATACAGTGAGCTAAAGTGCTTTTTCATTTTCTGTTTCGCTTTTTGCGGATTTTGAGCTTTTATAGCCTTATAAATTTCTGTATGCTCTTCAATGCCTAGCATGGCCTGATTTTTATCGCACACATGAAATTTTTCAAAATTCATAATAATTTCAGGAGTAATCATTAACATCAAAGTATTTATGGTGCTGTTCCCACTAGCTTTAGCAATTGCCAAGTGAAATAACAAATCTTCTTGTACGGCATCTTCACCATTTAACACCTTAGTTTTATAAGCGTCTAGTGTTTCTTTCATCTGCTTAAGATCTTCATCTGTTCTTCTGGTCGCTGCCAATCTCACCGTTTTTAATTCCAGTAAAATCCTTGTTTCTACCAACGATTTAAAATCTGGATCTTCTAATCGCAAGATATCCTCAATAATACCGTTCATGGCAGTAACACCAATATCTTCTATAAAAGTGCCGCTTTGGGGCATTGATTTTACCAAGCCATAAAATTCTAACTTTCTAATAGCTTCACGTACATTGTTTCTACTAACCTCAAACTTATCAGAAAGCATTCTTTCTGATGGTAATTTATCTCCAGGCTCTAAATTTTTATAGTTAATTAAATCTCTTATCTTACCTATAATTTCATTTTGAATCGCTTGATGTTCGTTTTTAGTATAAATTTCTAATTTCATCTTAAAAGTTAGATTTAAAATTGGTTAACCAAACTGGTTTGGTAAATTTAAAAAAATTGTTGTCACTCCCAAAATATAATGGATACTTCTAAATATTAATCTTATTAATTAATGATTAACCGTTAAGTTATAATATTTTACCTTAGCATAAGCTCCATTATCTTTTGTTGCTAAATAATTACCTGCCTTAAAATAATTTTCGAAAACACCCCATTTTTTCATATGAACACTTTCATATATTTTAGAGTATTTATTATTTAAAATCACTTCTAATCTACCCTCCGAAACAATTACCTCAAGGGTAAATTTATCAAAGCCTACTTCTACCGGAAAATAATAGCCTTCATCATCACCCCATGCATCTGTATGTAAAATTTGAGTATCTGAAGCATTTACATCTTTCAGCTCTTTTGTTTTTACTCTAATTTTACCTTTATCCCAATAAATTTTTAAAATTGGAGGTGCATTATTATCTTTTGCATTGATCAGCTCTTTTTGTTCATTGGTTAATCTACCGTGAATTTGCATGATAATACTTCTATGGTATTTGCCTTGATTATCTTTAGATACTTCTGCCATAGATAATTCTCCTTTCATTTTTCCGCCTTGAGCAAAAGTCCAATTCACATTATTATCTCCAGCCACCATTTGCTCTCTTAATTCTGTTCTAGAATAAGAAGTATTAGCAGTTGTAGCTCCTGGGTAAGCGTAAAAAACCAATGCACCGTTTACAGAATCGTTATACATAAAGGGCTTAATCACTTCGTTAGTAGCATAATCTAAAATTTCTGGTGGCTCCACTTCTGTTGGCTTCCCAATAGGTAAAGTTACTTTCCAATGATTTAAGTCAATATTTGGTAACTTATAATTTTGCTCTAATTCATTTTCTGGCATAGCAGCAATATCGTGTTGGCTTTCTTGACAACTTAGGTGCGAAATAATGAATAAGACCATCACGGCACTCATCATGATCTTATTCTTATTTCTATTTAGATTAGTGGATCTCATTATAATTGCTCAACTAGCTCAATTTTTACTTCATCTACTCTTGCTTCTGCTATATTATTGCTATCAATCCAAATGGCTATTGTATCCGTAGCACCAGAATTGAATGATAACGTTAATTTATTAAAGGTTTTAGACCCTTCTTGCTTATCTCCCTCTACAGAGGCAATAATTGCAGCTTCTGCTTCACTTGCATTACTAATAGATTGGCCAAGTATTGCTAATCTAATTTTTCCACCAGCGTTATCGTCTTTCATTGAATAATAAAAAGAAATAATATAGTCTGTATTTGGTGTAACTGTTAAAGCTTGATAGGCTACTCTTGGGTCTCCTGCATCAAATTTAGCAGATTGCTCTCCTACATATTCATCGCTTGAAATACCAAATATTTTACCTCCAGAAATTCTCCAAGAATCACGACCATCACCGGTACCGTCTGGTAAACTATTGTCTTCAAAACCTGCTTCTAAAATATCTGGTACAATAGCTTCTGGTTCTGGCGGCTCCACAACTTCAATGGTTTCTGAATAGGTTGAGGATAGACCATTTTTATCCGAAGCTTTTAAAGTAATAGTATAGGTTCCCTCTGCTGGATATTTATGTTCTCCATCCACTTCTGTGGAAGTATTATCTGCTCCCGAATTAGGATCTCCAAAATCCCATACAAAATCTGTAGCACTGTTTGAAAAGTTAGCAAAATTATACACCAAAAAGTCAACATCACTTTGTGTCGCTCCAAAACTAGCTGTTGGAGGAGTTACATCTTCAATAGATCCAGACTCTGGTAAATCAAACTTAAAATAATCATCACAAGAAAACATAGTAAATGATATTATAAGTGCAGCAACCATCCATAATTTTTTATGGTTTGGTTTTTTTAAATTTATATAATGAATCATAATATTAATATTTTAAATTAAATGTTTTTAGTAACCAGGGTTTTGTTGTAAAACACCTTTACTTAACCCAATTTCGGCTTGCGGAATTGGTAATAATAGATCTGTAGATTGGAAACCGTAACCATTATCATTTGAAAATTGAGACAATACATCTTGGGCTACTCCAAAACGAATTAAATCAAATAATCGTTGGTTTTCAAAAGCTAATTCTACTCTTCTTTCATCTAACAATTCTTGTTTTGTAACAGTAGAAACTTCAGGCATTCCTGCTCTTTTTCTAATCAAGTTAAACGAATTTAATGCAGATGCTACAGTAGTTTGATCACCACCTGCTAAAATAGCTTCAACGTGCATTAACAACATATCCGCATATCTCATAACAATCCAGTCATTTCCTGCCAATGTAGGATTACCCGATGTTGGTTCTATTCCTAAAGACGCATCTCCATTAGGCAAATATTTAATCACTTGGTATTGTGTTGGCTGATCAGCGTCTTGTCTGTAAGAATACATGGTTCTATTCCCTCCAAATGCATCTAATGCTTGCTTTGCTTCGGTAGTTAAATAATTTAAACCACTTGATCTTCCAACAGCATTTAACCATTCTGCAGAAAAATTTTGGCTAACTGATTGCAAATCTCCTTCATATTCTATAGCGAAAATAATTTCAGAATTACGCTCATTATAAAATACATCTTTGAAATTATCCTGTAAAGAAAATCCACTGCCCATCACTTCCTCGCACAATTGTTGTGCTGCAGTATAGTTGCCTAATGTTAAATTTACTTTTGCCAATAAAGCTTGTGCTGCTGCTTTAGAAGCTCTAGATGTATTACTATTGTCTAAATTATCAATAGCAAACTCTAAATCACTTACAATTAAATCGTAAATAGTACTTGTAGGAACTCTTGTGAATTGTACCTCTTTTTCTAATGGAAGAACTACCCTATCAATTAAAGGAAGGTCTCCAAACAACCTAACCAATTGAAAATAAGTGTAGGCTCTTACAAATTTTGCTTCGCCTTCAAATGTTGGTCTCGCTGTTGCTGAGGCATTATCTAAATTTTCTAGAACTACATTGGCTCTAAAAATAACATTAAACGAGCTACGGTAATAATCTAGAACAATACCATTTGTTGTTGCCACATTAAATGACTCAAACTGTGCTGGCTCTCCTTCACTACTTTTTGTTCTGGTATTATCACTTCGCATTTCGGTTACTTGATATTCTACTTGCGTACCATGATTTGAATTAGACTGTGTATCATTAACTCCTTGTAGACCATCATACATATTGACCACCCCTTTTTCAATTTCTTGATCATTGCTATAATAATTCTCACCACTAATAGCGGAAATTGGTTCTGGTGATAAAAAATCGTCTGAACATGCAGTAACGGTAACTGCAAATAAAAACAACGTAAAATTTCTTATTTTTTTCATCATAATATTGTTTTTAATATTGTTAATTAAAAGTCTAGATTCATTCCAATTGAAATCGTTTTTACGATTGGAGAACCTGCTCTTTGATACCCATATGTAGTTGGGCTTGTATTATCTATAGATTCAGGATTAAACCCAGTATAATCATCTGCAGTTAAGTACATTAAATTTTGTCCAGCGGCATAAATTCTTGCTTTTGTAAACACTTTTGATGATTTTAACCATTGCTGTGGAAAATTAAATCCGATATTTACATTTCTTAATGCTATATACGAAGCATCTTGTACAATATCATTTGTAAAAATTTTCTCTTTAATGAACTGTTGATCTGGTGTTGTATTAGGGTTATAATCTTGGGAACTATTGAAATGGTTAAAAATATATTGATCTCCCATATTTCTAACTTCGGCACCATGGCTTCCTTGAAACATAAAACTTAAATCAACTGGACCAAATTTAAATGTATTTGTAAAACTCCAAATTAAGTCTGGATAAGGATTCCCTATAATGGCTTTATCATCATCATCAATTAAACCATCTCCGTTCAAATCTTTTACATATACATCTTGCGCTTCTCCACCAACTGGATGGTAAGGATTGTTGATATATTCTAATGGAATATCTCTATCCACTACCCATCCATAAAATGAAGAGATTGGATTGCCTTCTAAATTGATCCATTCTGAAGCTCTTTTGGTATCTACATTTTGTATTTGCCCGTTTGAATCAGCAAAATCAGTTAAAGTATTTTCATTATGAGATGCCAAAATGGCAACAGACCAACCAAATGTTTCTTTAGCTATGATTTTAGATCGAAGCTCAATTTCATACCCTTCATTTTTTACTTCTCCTAAGTTTACCAATGCTTGACTAAATCCTGTTGTACTTGAGATAGGATTATTTAAAAGCAATTGATCACTTGTACGAATATAATAATCAAAAGAACCTGAAATTCTATTGTTCCATAATCCAAAATCAATTCCTGGATTTATCTCTTCACTTCTTTCCCATTGTAAATCTGGATTCGCTATATTTATTGGGTTATATCCTCCTGAAAGATTTCCAGCCAAAATTGCAGTAGTTGCGCCCAGTATTGGTAAATATGGGTAATTGTCAATCATGGCATTACCTGTTGAAATAGTAGTAGATCCTGAAGATTCGTTAGGGTTGGTATTACCAGTATTAAGTCTATCATTACCTGTTACACCATAACTTGCTCTAAGTTTTAAGTTGTTGATAAAACTTCCTTCTAAAAAGTTTTCTTTGCTAATATTCCAACCTGCAGAAAATGCATAAAAATTACCATATTTATAGTTAGGGCCAAAAATAGAGCTACCATCTCGTCTAAAACTTGCAGATGCTAAGTATTTATCATTATAAGCATAAGTCACACGACCAACATAGGATAACAATCTTTTTTCATACTCAAAAGAAGTTGCATTGGCAATCGTGGTAGCATTACTAATAGATTGTACATCATCAGAATCATAACCTGTTCCTGTCATTGAAGAATAATAGGAACGTGCTCCTTCTGCTGAAATACCTGCCGTAAGACTTAAATCATGTTTTCCAAAATTTTTGCTGTAGTTTAAAAAGTTGTCTGATACCAAATGTATAGTATTTTGCATAATATCATCTAGTTGAGCGGCAGATGCTCCATTTCTACTAGCTAAAACACCTTGCCATCTGGTGCGATGTGTATTTTGAAAATCTCCTGAAAAAGTAGATCTAAAATTCAAATCTTCTGTAATATTCCATTGTCCATAAACACGACCATACATTTTAAATTTTTTGTCGTATCGGTCTCTTTCTAAAACTTTGGCTGCTGGGTTAGTATTTGAGGTGTTGCTAATATCAGTACCTCCCGTTGGAATAGGCATACCTGCATCTAAATCATAGTCATCAAACATTCTTTGTATTGCATAATCACCTATTTGCGCATCAGCATAAGCACCATTTTCTCTTTCTCTATTTACGAATTGAATAGTATTTTCGTCTAAATATAATGGTAACCATGGTGGTTGTCTCAAAATATCATGTGTTGAACCATCAAATCTTCTTCTTACTGAATACGAAGGTGTTAAACTTACACCTGCAGAAAATTTATCGTTAAACTTGGTATTTACTTGTAATTTTAAGTTGTATTTTTTGAAATCATCTGTTAACAATACACCTTCATCATGTAAATAGCTAAATGCAGTACTAAACTTGGTTTTTTCATTACCTCCTCTAATACTTAAAGCTGTATTAGTAATTTGGCCACCATCAAAAATAATATCTTGCCAATCTTGATCTACACCAATAAGTTGCTTATATCTTGTTCTATCAGAAAGTGTACCTGTGGCTGCCAATTCTGCTGCTGCAGTTTCTGCTACTGAGAAATAATAAGGATCACTTTGTCTGGCTTCTTTAAAACCTCCATAAGTATTTAGGCTAAAAACTGTACGCCCTTCTTTACCTCCTTTTGTGGTAATCATGATAACACCATTACCTCCACGCGATCCATAAATTGCCGCAGAAGCTGCATCTTTTAATACTTCAAAAGATTCTATGTCATTCATATCCATGTTGGTTAAAAAGTCTGAAGAAACAACCGCGCCATCAACCACAACAAGTGGTCCAGAATCACCGGTAATAGAACCTGTTCCTCTTATTCGAATAGTAGGAGCAGAACCTGCTTCACCGCTTGTTTGTTGGATATTCACACCGGAAACCTGTCCAACTAAGGCATCGTCTACCCTAGAAACTGCTATCTGGTCTAAATTTTCATTGACTACTTTAGAAATAGATCCTGTTAAATGTGATTTTTTTGATTTACCATAACCAATTAATACCACCTCATCTAGTTGATTTGCATCTTCTTCAAGAATAATGGTTATTTGGGTATCTGTACCAACCACATAAGTTTGTGTTGCAAAACCTAATGAAGTGATTTGTACAACATCATCTTTTTTTACTTGTATTTGAAAGTTACCATCAAAATCGGTAGACGTTCCATTAGTAGTTCCTGCAATTATAATGTTGACTCCAGGAATGGGCTGATTATCTGTTGCTGATAAAATTTTACCGTTAAGCAAAAAATTATCTTGCGCATACATTAAACCGCACTGCAACAGAAATAATGCTATAAAGGTTAATTTAATTTTTAATTTCATGATTAATTTTTGTAAGATTCTAATGTGTTAATTCATTATGTCATTGTGCACTGACACCTTAGTGTTACGGAAAAAACCGTTAATTATCTACACTTTAGAAAGCAAATATTCTACAGAATTTGAGTATTTATTTGTAGTTTTGTAGAACACAAGCTTTTTATAAAGCAATTGCGTGTTTTTATTTACTTCCCTCTTAACTGAAGTAAATTTTTTAAAAGGATGGGCGTGCACCCGTCCTTTTTTTATTTTGTCAATGTTCCATTGTTATTTGTTTTATTGAGTTAAATTATATTTTTAAATTGGATTTCCAAACTGGTTTACCAATTTGGTTTACCAAATATATACATTTTAACTATTACACCAAATTTTTTAACATTTAAAATTAAAATTTGTTAAAATTATTCCATAAAATCTTCTCTTATCGGACTAAAAACATCAATAAGTACACCTGCTTCGGTACAAATTGCTCCGTGAAGTACATTTGGTGGAATATATACAGAGTCTCCTCCTTTTACCGTAGTTGTTTCCTCTCCAATCGTAAAATCAAAAGATCCGCTTACCACATAAGTTACCTGTGAATGATAATGTTCGTGCTTATAGCCTATACCTCCCGTTGCAAAATCTACTTTCACAAGCATGATTTTATCATCATAACCCATTATTTTACGTTTAACACCTGCTCCAACTTCTTCCCATTCTTGATCTTTGTCTAGCAAAAATTCCTTACTCGCTCCAAAACTTTTCATAATTATTTGTTTTTAATTTTAGTAAATTCAGAAACACCTTTCCATTTATAAGTGCTTCCGTTTATTTTTAATTCGTGTTCTTTTGTGCTACTGGCATCTTTTGTTGCCAATAAAAATAGTTTCTCTTTCTTTGATTTATAAGTTATTGTTATGGCTATATAAGCAATATCTTTATAACTTACCGATACTTTATCGATGTTGCTATACGCATCTGTTGCACTTTCACTAACTACATTATAACGACCATGCGGTTCGATAATCGATGCAAATACAGCATTATTGGTATTTTCTTTTCGAAGCATATAGACAGGATCTCTTCGTAAATTAAATGCTGGATCATTCGCTCCTATTCTACCAAAAATAACTTGATCGCCTATCTCAACGGCTGATGTTATGGAATAAAATTTTGCGTGTGAAAACCAATTGAACTGTGCGTTATTCTGGCTTAAAGTAGCTTCCCCAACTTTCCAAAGGTGTTGGTAGCCATTTTTAGTTCCAAGCGGCTGTAAACTTTCTTCTACCTGATACTCAAAATTGGCATCTATAATTTGTCCACTATAATAATAAGGTAAATCTAATTTTTGTTTTTTATCGGATACGACCTCCATAATATCTAAAACATATGGATATTCAAGTTCCTCTTCTTTTATAAGAACCAAAGTACGTTGCATAGTAGTACCAGGATATGCATTTTTTTCTACTGCACTTACTACTTGTACATTATTATTGGTAACATCAAAAACATATTTATTGGAGTGATGTTCGCTACCTGTTTCAAAGTCTCCATTAAAATGAGAAGTTTCATTTTGAACTATGGTATTATGCGCAATGGTTTGTTTTGCCCAAGTAGTGTTCTCTTTTAAATAGCCTCCTCCATTTTTTTGCTCAATGTTTACAAAACGGGCTAAACCATAATCTTGCAATACTTCTTCACCATTTTCATATAAAGAAAATGAAAGTTTATCGTAATGCCCATGACTCAAGCCTTGTGCGGTATATTTAAAAACAAGTGCTGTAGAATTTTCTTTAGAAGTATGTCTTAAAATTGCTAAACCGCCTTCATCTCCTTTTGCTCCATCTCTTAATTCTATAGATTTTTTTATAAAAGGAGTTTCTTTATTTTCTTTTAACCCAACGGCTACAGCTAAACCAGTTGCATCTAATTGTACCTTACCTTGTTCTTTCGCAATACTCAATAAACTAGTATCTTGATCTCCAAAATAATATGCAATATCTACAGCAGATACTAAAGACCTTGATTTATAAGACATTCCCTTTTGTCCATCGTTTAGAGGAAAAAATGCACCGTTATCATCTGTTAAATTTAATAAGGTATATACCGATTTCAATAACAACCCATTTTTGTATTCGAAAATTTTCAACTCCGGTTTACTATTTTGTAAGGCTTCTGCGAATATCATGAAAGGATACATGGCATATCTTTGGTAGTATGGACCTTCTGTATAATAACCATCTGGCGAAAAAGGTTGGTCTAGATTTGCAAAAAAACCAGCTTTATCTCCCGGTTTTTTAATAAAGCCTCCATCATTATCTTTTTGACCTGCTTTAATATTATCTTCTGGCAAACCATACAAGGCTCTATCAATTAATTCTTGATCCTTCATCACTAAACCAATCATACCAACCGCAACATTTCCCCAGGTACTATGATTATGAATTCTATTAAAAAATTGAGGAGAACCGACCGATAAAAAATCAGCGAATGGACGAAATAAATTCTTCTCTAAATATTTTCTTTCCTTTTGGGATAACCAGCTGTAAATACAATCGTATGCCTGACTTGCATATACCAACCAATTGGCATCATTCAAACACTGCCAAAATATTTTACCTCTTGCATAGGATCTTTCTTGTGGATGGAGCGGTAGTGTCGGGTACATCTTTGCATAGGCTAAAAACATGTCTCTGATATAGATTGCATACTTCTCCTCTTCTAAAATTTGAAACAACACACCTGCCTTTTGTAAGGTTAAAAAGTTTTTTTTATGCTGCTCATGGGTATACCCTCCTGCCATATCTTTTGGAATTGGCACAAGAATACCTTTTTGAATTTCTAGATCAACCTCTTTTTTTGTTTCAGCCAATGTTTCATCAAACAAAGGAACGGACCCAAGTTTTACTCTTATATCCTCCACTCCTTTTTGTGTTAGTATCAAATTTGGATGTGTATTTATTTCAGAACTTTTCTGAGCAAAACCCATTACAAAACTAAAAATGAACAGGTACGTAATATGTAGTCTAATAGTTGTGGTATGTTTTTTCATATTTAATTTTTGTAATTATTTATACGGTATAGCTACACTTTTACCTGGTAATAATTCAACGTTAGTTACCTTTCCTTTACTGGTTAAACGAAGCTGCACTTTAGATACATGTAAAGACTGTAAAACAATTTCCTTTTCTGTTCGCTTGATTTGAATATCAGTGTTTTCTTTGAATTCGATAGTGATATCTTTTGCCTCTATTTTATCCACAAGAAAGAAAATAGTTGTAGAATTCTTGGTTAGAGATACTGCATTTTCTCCATACAATTTCCACGGTGATGTATTTACCTCCCAACCTAGGAGTGATGGATTTTCTACCGTTTCATCTATCCGATTTTCGAAATTATCAAAAGGAAATAGTATTGTAATAAAGTTATATTTCTTACTATTATTTTTGGCTACCACAGACCATTGCTTACCTCTTTTACCAGAAGTAATTACACTGTCTACACTTCTAAGTTGGTATATATCATTTCCTGTACCGTTATCAAAAGTGGCTCGTAAAAGA
>JAUIAA010000275.1 GCA_030425715.1 Bacteroidia bacterium
TATATTTAAAAGAAGATAATAGAAGTAAAAAAAAATTACATTTGTAACTTCAAAATTTTAAGATAATGGCAGAAAAAATTAAATGTTTGATTATTGGATCTGGTCCTGCAGGATATACAGCGGCAATTTATGCAGCAAGAGCAGATATGAAACCAGTTATGTACACAGGAATGCAAATGGGAGGACAGTTAACAACAACTACTGAAGTTGATAATTTTCCAGGGTATCCAAAAGGAACTGATGGTACAGCAATGATGGAAGATTTAAAAAGTCAAGCAGAGCGTTTTGGAACTGATGTTCGTTTTGGAATGGTTACTAAAGTTGAATTTTCTGAAGAAGAAGGAGGAGTTCACAAAGTAATCGTAGACGACACAACAGAGATCGAAGCACAAACCGTAATTATCTCTACAGGAGCTACTGCTAAATATTTAGGATTAGAGAGTGAACAACGTTTAATAGGTGGTGGAGTTTCAGCTTGTGCTACTTGTGACGGATTCTTTTATAAAGGTCAAGAAGTTGTGGTTGTAGGAGCAGGAGATACCGCTGCTGAAGAGGCAACGTATTTAGCGAACATTTGTAGTAAAGTAACTATGTTGGTTCGTAAAGATTATATGAGAGCTTCAAAAGCCATGCAACATAGAGTTGAAAAAACCCAAAATATAGAAGTACTTTACAACACAGAATTAGATGAAGTTTTGGGAGATCAAGTTGTAGAAGGGGTTAGAGTAGTTAATAACCAAACCAATGAAAAACATGAAATTGAGGTTACTGGTGTTTTTGTTGCGATAGGACATAAACCAAACACAGACTTGTTTCAAGGAGTTTTAGATATGGATGAAGTTGGTTATTTAATTACCAAAGGGAAAACTACAAAAACCAATTTACCTGGTGTTTTTGCTGCAGGAGATGTGCAAGATAAAGAATATAGACAAGCTGTAACTGCCGCAGGAACTGGATGTATGGCTGCGCTTGACGCGGAAAGATATTTAGGAGCACTTCAATAAAAGTACGGTAAATAAAATTTATAGCCCTTATCTTGTATAAAGATTAGGGCTTTATTTTTTTGCTTTTGTTCCAATTGTCATATCGTTCTAACCCTAAAAGAATTAAAATTCCGAAAAGGATAAAACCAATAGCATACCAATTTTGAACTTCCCTTAAATCTGGCATATACCGTTGGTAATTTTCTATTACCTCATGCCCTTGCCTATCTAATACTATCTGGCCATCAATAATTTTATAAATTGCCTCTTTCCAGGGCCAAACAATTCCTAAAGAACCTGTTATAAATCCAATAATAAGGGCGGTAACTATTTGATGCCATCTTTTTAATAAATAACCCAAAAGATGTGAGGTGGACACCAAACCAAAAATAGAACCTAAAGTAAAACTGCTGATTATTTTTAAATACCGCATCCTTATGGTATCATGAATAAAGTCAAAATTCCATGAAAAAATATCTACTAAAATTTGAGATAATTCGTTTACCGAATCTACCAAAAGCAAGACATAATTTCCCATTAAAATTAATATAAATGAGCCTGACAAACCTGGGAGCGTCATACCTGAAACTCCTATAATTCCACAAAAAAACACAAACCATAAATTATCATTTTCTTTTGCTGGATCCATAAAACTAATGGCAATTCCAATAGCAATTCCTAAAAAAATGGAGAGAATATTTTGTCGTGACCAGTCGTTAAAATCTTTAGCAATATAGAATATAGAGCCTATAATCATCCCAAAAAAAGTGCTCCAAACAAAAATTTCGTAATGTTGCAAAAAGTAATCTAAAACTCTAGAAACACTAAAGTAACTAAAGGTACTACCAGCAAATATGAGCAATAAAAATCGGCCGTTTACATACTGATAAAAGCTTTTAAATCTGCCATTTAGCAGCAACAGCAAAGCTTTACCGTTTATTTTTTGTAAAGAATAAATCAGCTCTTCGTAAAACCCAGCCACAAACGCAACCGTACCACCAGATACTCCGGGAACTTTATTGGCAGCCCCCATAGCTAATCCTTTAACAAACAGGAATATTTTATCTGATAGTGTTCTTGCACTTGCCATTTAATTTCCTTTTTGTACTGCTAGTTTTTCTAAGGCTATAATTACAACAAAGCCAATTACGGCAAATACTATTGCAAAAACCAATTGCGCATCTCCTTCAAATTGAAATGGAGAAACACTTTTTTCTTGTAATATTTTTAATTTTCCATC
The DNA here is from genome assembly GCA_030425715.1 of Bacteroidia bacterium. Classification (GTDB taxonomy): domain Bacteria; phylum Bacteroidota; class Bacteroidia; order Flavobacteriales; family Flavobacteriaceae; genus Lutimonas. The sequence goes on from JAUIAA010000275.1 coordinate 2,224, forward strand.
AATTATTTCAGATTGCAATACTTTTTTCCATGGCCATATTTTGTTTAACGACCCTATAATGAAGCCTGTTAAAATAGCTAATGTTATATTTTCAAATTTATCAAACAACCATTTTAACACTCGTGAAAACAACAATAATCCACTTGCCATTCCCAAGGCTAAAATACCCAAAAACATAATATTTTTATCATGGATGGCATCTAAAACAGGTTTATATGCTCCCAACAACAATAAAATATATCCGCCTGAAATTCCTGGTAAAATCATAGCGCATATGGCAAGTGCTCCTGAAAAGAAAATATATGGGTACGACATACTCGCATTTTGTGGCGTTAAGGTCGTTATAAAATATGCCAATACGCCACCCAAAATTAAAGCAGCAACGCTTTTAAAATTCCATTGTTTGATTTGTTTTGCTACATAAATAATACTGGCAACTACCAAGCCAAAAAAGAAAGACCAAACAAAAATAGGCTCATTTTCTAGCAAATACTTAATAACCTTGGCTAACGAAATAATACTTAAGCCAATACCTATAAGAAGTGAAATTAAAAAATTACCATTTATAGATTTCCACATGGCTTGCAAACCATCTTGTTTCCAAATTTTTAAAGTATTGAAATTTACTTTATTGATAGATTGAATCAGCTCTTCATAAATTCCTGATATAAAAGCAATTGTACCACCAGAAACCCCTGGAACCACATCGG
>JAUIAA010000276.1 GCA_030425715.1 Bacteroidia bacterium
TACATCTTTATCAAAAGAAATAGTGGTATTTTCATTAGCACCAGCGCGCCAAACTTTACCATATTTTTCCAAGCCACCCCAAATGGTTCTACCTTTAACGCTTGGGGCACCATAATCTACGGCAACAGCAGTTCCATTAATGCTACCTTCTACTTGTTTTCTTGGGCTCTTTTGTGCAACGGCTAATGAGGTTACAAAAAGAAATACTAAAATTAAATTTATTTTTTTCATAGTTTAAGATTTACTCCATTCTGCAATGGATTCTTTATTCATTTTTATATAGTCAGCATTGTTGCTTTTTTCAGCTCCTGCTAAAGATTTTTTTGCACTTTCAATGGCTCCTTTTTTATCGCCCATTTTGGCTTGTAACAATGATTTTTGTCTAAACATCCAGAAAGCATCAGGGTTCATCTCTGTAGCTTTGGTTAACCAAGCTAAAGCTTTTTTATTGTCTTTACCAGATTTTGCGTAATAACTACCAGCACTATAGTAGTCATTAGCTGAAGGCCCAGCCATTGTAGCTTCAATGCTTTTGGTTGCAATTGCATCTGTTGGAACATTAATTTTTAGGTCTAAACTTACATTGTCCCACATTACATACATGGTTCCAGAATTGGAATCTGCCAAATCACCAAATCCTATGGTGAATGTTTCCATAGAAAAAGGCATTTTTTCAATTTTTAGATTTGTTTTTAATGCAACTTTGGCATCATCCCATTTTTGAGGCAATCCCCAGTTACTAGCATCGGAATAAAAAATTACATCCCAAGATTCTTTATTCGGGATTACATATAAGGCATAAGTTCCTTTTTTTAAATTTTTACCGCCAATTTCAACATCAGTACTAAAGGTTAATTTGGTGTTGGCATTGGCTCCTGTTCTCCAGACCTTTCCATAAGGTACTAAGTCTCCAAAAATGGTTCTTCCACGCATAGATGGTCTAGAATATTCTAAAGTAACCTCGGTTAAACCAATAAATTCTGTATTGGATGCGGTTGGACTAGGTTGTGGTGTTTTGATTTGTGCGTTGACCGAAAATAAGGCAAGCGAAAAAATTAGAGTTAAAAACTTGAGTTTCATAAGTATTAGTTTTAGTTAATAAAACCTAAATTTACGCTAATTAGCGCACAACCCATAGCAGATCAAATATTTTTAACAAAAATTTAGGAACCGTATTTTTTTCGACGGTAAAAACGAAAGCCTAAACCAAAAAGTGTTAGAATTACTAATGGTAAAATTAAATTAAAAAATTGCCAGAAAGGTCTTTCCTTATAGGCTTTTTCTTTATCTAAAAACTGAATTTGTAAACTTTTGGTACGCAGTGCTAAAATATCAGATTCATCTAGCAAATAATGTACCGCATGGAGTAAAAATTGGCTATTGCCATAAATTTGATTGGTCCATTTGTCTTTTTCTAAAGGAATAGGTTCTCCTCTAAAGGTTTCATTGGCAATAATATCTCCATCGCTCACTACAATCATTTTATTGTTTTTACTTTTTGATTGATAGGAGTTTAATTCGTAAGGTTTTGTTCTTGCGTTATAGGCAGAATTGAATTCCCCTTCTAATAAAACACCAAATAATTGCGTTCCATCTTTAAAATCTTCTTTTGTTGGGCTATCTGCAATTTCATCTAAAGCAATATTAATGGGAGTACCTGATAGTTTGGTATAGGGAGAACTTTGTAATAAAGCTGTTTTACGAATATTATTCTGTAAAGTATCGATACTGCTCGGAAACTTTAATCGAACAGGGTCAATATTGGTAGTCATTGCATTTTTTTCATTTGGCAATATTAACGGAAAGTAATGCCAAGCAAAATCTTGATACTGCGTTTGGTTACCCGAATTTCCTGCAGCTAATCTAATCGTACTACTAAAAATATCTTGGGTAATATTGTATTTAATTCTAACGCCATAACTAAATAACAGATCGGTTAGGTTTAGATCTCTATTTAATACAATGGATTTTCCATTTTGCATTAAACTATCCATTTCGGCATGTACATTATCCAATAACCACAAGGTTTTACCTCCATTTGTAATATACTGGTCTAAGGTAAATTTTTCAGCTTCTGTAAACCTTTCCGAAGGTTTTGCAATAATAGATAAATCGTATTTTTTTAAATCTTCTAAAGTTTTATTAGGATGGTTAGCAACCGAGTCTAAAGTAAATTCAGCAAGTTGGTAATAGTTGCCTAATTCTTTCAAAAAACTGTATAAATAAACATCGTTTAACTCGCCATTTCCTTTGAGTACGGCTATGGTTTTGTTTTTTGCAGTAGTAAGTTTTAATAAGGCATTTGCAAATTCGTATTCTAAATTTTCAATAGATTTTTGCAATTGTTCTTCCTGAGAATTTGCTGTGGTATTACTTAGAAGTGAAACATTTTCAACCTTTTTGTTTTGTGTTATGGTAGCCCAAGGAAATATGACAGCTTCAGATACTTTTCCATCTTCTTGTACCGATAACCTACTAGGTTGCAATCCTTTTTTTATCAAATCTTTTGTATTTCCTGCTGGGTCAATAAATCGGAAATTGATATTTTCATTGATAGATTTTAATTCTTCTAAAAACTGATTTGTCTCTGTTTGAATTCTTTTAAACTCTGCAGGAAAATCTCCTTGTAAATATACTTTTATATAAATAGGCTCTTCAATATTTTCTACTAAGGCAATGGTTTGATCTGATAAAGTATAGCGTTTGTCTTTCGTTAAGTCCCACCTAAATTTAACTAGGTTTCCAATACTATTTATTAGTATCACTCCAACAATGAGTATAGCAAGTTTGGTATAAATATTTTTTGATTTCATAGAGTTTGCTCGCTATTTTCTTTTTACATTTTATCAAATTTCAATTTTGTGAGATACAAAAAGAAAAATATAATACTTAAAAAATA
>JAUIAA010000277.1 GCA_030425715.1 Bacteroidia bacterium
CTCTAGTTCAAAAACTATTCCAAATGTTAACATTTTATTCGTCCTAACTGCTGAAGGAAAAATGAACTATTATGGTCTTAAAAAATGGATTGAAGAGCAGTCAGAAACGAATGAAAGTAAATATATTGCAGATCCTCATGGCGCGGTTGGTTATTTAGGGTTAAAAAAATACCTCGCAAATCATAAAAATTGCCAAGGTATCTTTTTAGAGACTGCACACCCTGTAAAGTTTTTAGAAGTTGTTGAACCCGTAATTGGAGAAACCATCAAATTCCCTCCACAAATAGAATCTGTTATCAATAATAAGAAAGAAGCCACATTGGTGAAATCTTATGAAGAGTTAAAGCAATTCTTATTGGATAATAATTAACAACAACCCTAATCCAAATCAAATACCAATCCTACAAGGTTTATAAAATTTGGCAAGATTGATGTTTTGAAATTATATGGCACAAAAAAAGACTGCCTAAACAGGCAGTCTTCTCTATCATTTTATTTCGTTTAGAAAACTATTCAAATTTGGTTTCTAATTTAATATAATCTAAAAATTCTCTTTTTATAGATTCTTCTTTAAACTTACCGCCGAACTCTGAAGTAACCGTACTACTGGCAATATCTTTAATACCACGAGAGTTTACACACAAATGTTTTGCATCAATAATACATGCCACATCTTGCGTACCTAAGGCTTCTTGTAATGCTTGTACCACCTGCATTGTCAATCTTTCTTGTACTTGTGGTCGCTTTGCGAAATGTTCTACCAAACGGTTCATTTTCGACAAGCCTATTACTTTCCCATTAGAGATATAAGCAACATGTGCCCTACCTACAATAGGTAATAAATGGTGCTCGCAAGTAGAGTAAACTGTAATATTTTTTTCTACCAGCATTTCGCCATACTTGTAATTGTTTTCAAAAGTAGAAAGCTTAGGCATGGTTGCTTTATCTAAACCTCCAAATATTTCATTTACAAACATTTTGGCAACTCTTAACGGTGTTCCACGTAAGCTATCATCATTTAAATCCATACCCAAGGTATGTAGTATATTGGCGAAATCTTCTTGTATAGATTTTATTTTTTCGGCATTCGATAATTCAAAAGCATCGTCACGCAAAGGTGTTTTTGCCGAGCTAGAAAGATGGTTATCTCCTATTTCATCTATCATTTCATTAAATTTAATGTTTTTCCCTTCAAACATATGATTCCTAATTTAATTTGCAAAAATACAACTTTAGCCTGTATTTTTGTATTTAATTTGCAATTAGTCGTATTAATTCTTCTAAATTACATTTGGTTTGCTCTCCAGATTGCATATTTTTTAAAGAGTAGTTTTTATTTTCCATTTCATGCTCTCCCACCACAACCACAAAAGGAATTTCTCTTTTATTGGCATAAGTCATTTGCTTTTTCATCTTAGCATTATCTGGGTATAGCTCTGCTTTAATATGATTTGCTCTTATTTTTTGAATAGCTTGCATGCTATAAGCAGCTTCCTCATTGCCAAAGTTTACAAAAAGCACTTCGGGTCTTGGCAATGCAATTTCTTTAAATAAATTTAATTCTTCTAACACCAAATAAATTCGGTCTAAACCAAAAGAAATTCCAATTCCACTAACATTTTTCAATCCAAAAATTCCTGTCAAATCATCATACCTTCCACCGCCACCTATAGAACCCATCTTTACTTTATTGGTTTGGACCTCAAAAATAGCACCGGTATAATAGTTTAATCCTCTGGCAAGGGTAACATCTAAATCTAAATTGGCGCTTTGCAAACCAAGGTTAGCAATTTTATTTACTACAAACTGCAACTCTTCTACACCTTTCGTTCCTATTTCTGAATCGTTAAGTAAACTAGCCAATTGTTCCAATTTCTCTGTATTTGTGCCATGCAAAGAAAATAGAGGTTGTAACTTATCAATAGCATTTTGTGCAATACCATTGCTTAGCATTTCTTTGGTAATGCCTTCAATTCCTATTTTATCTAATTTATCTAAGGCAACAGTAAAGGCTATTAATTTATCTTGTTCGCCAATTACCTCGGCAATTCCAGAAAGAATTTTACGATTGTTTATTTTAATTTTGGTTTCTGTCAATCCGAGTTTTGTAAAAACGGTATCATACAATTGTACAAACTCCACCTCTTGCCATAAACTATCACTTCCAACAACATCAGCATCGCATTGGTAAAACTCTCTAAACCTTCCTTTTTGCGGTCGATCTGCACGCCAAACAGGTTGAATTTGATATCTTTTAAAAGGAAAAGTAATTTCATTTTGATGTTGTACTACATATCTAGCAAATGGTACAGTTAAATCATAACGCAAAGCTTTTTCTGAAATAGAACCTATTAACTTATTACTGTTCTTTGTTTCCAACAAGGCTTCATCCGCTTTTTTAAGATAATCTCCAGAGTTTAATATTTTAAAAATCAATCGATCTCCTTCTTCTCCATATTTTCCCATTAAGGTTGCTGAATTTTCAAAAGAAGGGGTTTCTATAGGTTGAAAACCAAAAATCTCAAACACTTCTTGAATGGTATTAAAAATATATTTCATGGGTTATCAGACAATTCTCAGTCTCCATGTTGTCGTGATCTAGAGACAATTTTTTCCAAACAGCAAGTCTTTTTCTTTGTAACACATAATAATACGATAAAGCAAAAGGTTGTTAATTTGTGGAATTGCATTAGAAAAATGACTTCAAAGAGTTTTTTAATGAGTTGTGTTCTTCAAAAAAAGGGTCTATCGCAGCAAAGTGTTGAAATTTATAATGTTTTAAGCCATTTTTTATTTTGTTTTCAATTTTACACTAGAAGTAATTGGGATTATGTTACGATAAATCAGGGATCGACGGTGGTTCTTTTTGGAGATAAGGAAATTGATTTTGCTG
>JAUIAA010000278.1 GCA_030425715.1 Bacteroidia bacterium
ATTGCCCACGAAATTCAAAACCCACTAAACTTTGTCAATAATTTTTCTGAAGTAAGTAATGAACTGGTGGATGAGATTCAAGAAGAAAGAACCAAGAAGAAAGAAGAAAGAGATGAAGAATTAGTTGGTGAAATTTTGGGAGATATCAAACAAAATCTAGAAAAAATAACCCATCACGGCAAACGAGCAAGTGGTATTGTAAAAGGGATGTTACAACATTCTAGAAGTAATTCGGGAACGAAAGAACCTACCGATATTAATGCCTTAGCAGATGAGTATTTACGTTTATCCTACCATGGCTTACGCGCCAAAGACAAAAGTTTTAATGCGGATTTTACCACCAATTTTGAAAAAGATTTACCCAAAATAGAAGTGGTTCCTCAAGATATGGGTAGGGTGTTTTTAAACCTCATCAACAATGCGTTTTATGCCTGCACGGAACGCCTGTCTGCCGAACAGGCAGGGAGTCGAAGTGCCGCGAACCAAAATACACAAGAGCACTATAAACCAATCGTATCGGTTAGTACGAAATTGGAAGGCAAACATGTAGTTATACAAATAGAAGACAATGGTATTGGTATGAGCAAAGAAATAAAAGATAAAATATTTCAACCCTTTTTTACTACCAAACCTACTGGGAAAGGTACAGGATTGGGATTATCCTTATCTTACGATATTATAAAAACGCATGGTGGAGAGTTAAAAGTAGAAACCGAAGAAGGAGTAAAAACAACATTTATAATAACCCTTCCTACACATCAAATAAAAAATTAAGCTATAAATTTAAAAAATATATAAATAAATGGAAAATAACAATAAAACAATCCAAAGGACTAGCTTCCAAAGTCTTTTGTTTTTATTAATCTTTTTTACAAATCCAGTATTATTTGCACAAGAGATAGATCCAACCATTATTTCAATTTCTGATGGTTTGAGTTCTCCATTCGTAAAAGATATTTTTCAAGATAGCTATGGTTTATTGTGGATTGCAACCGAAAATGGATTGCAAAAATATGATGGCTATCGGTTTGAAACTTTTAAAAACAATCCACAAAAATCCAATAGCTTACTACATAACAAGGTGTGGAATGTATTAGAAGATTCTAATCATGATATTTGGGTGGCAACAGAAATTGGTGTTTCTAAATATGACAGACGAAAAAAAGCCTTTAACAATTATGATTTTACAAAACTTTTTGAAACAGGAATTGGAAATGCAATCGTTTTTAAGTTACATATCGATTCAGAAAAAAAACTTTGGGCTACTACAATTTTTAATGAAGTAGTTTATTTTGATGTTGCTACCGATAGCTGGATGGAGGCTCCTTATCAATTAAGCAATCCCAATACAGAAATAAATCATCGCGGAATGACTTTGGGATTTGCAGAAGATATAAAAGATGGACTATGGTTGGGATCTAATAACTACGGGTTGATGTATAAAAGCAAAACAGAAAATGCTTTTTCACCAGTGATTATTAAGGAGACTGATTATATTGCATTTAACGAAGATTCTAACAGGATAACCGATTTGTTTGTAGATACTGCTGGCATAGTATGGATAACCTCCCGTAATGGAGTTTATAAATACAACCCAGTAACCAAGAGTTTAAAAACCTTACAAACCTATGAATACAATAAAGATAATGTTATAAATCATTGGAATTGTATACAAGCTGATACCCAAGGAAATATTTGGATTGCTAATAATTTTCATGGAATTTTAAAGTTTGACGGCATCTCAGATAACTTTCAAGAAATTCCAGTCGCGAGAGCCATTAAATTAAAAGGATTTGGGTGGAATACCATCCTTACTCGTTTTATCATAGACAAGAGCGGTATATATTGGTTTGGAAGTATAAACCAAGGTATTTTAAAATATGACCCTGAAAAGAAACCTTTTTCTTTATATACCCACGACGCCTCTAATCCTACAAGCTTGAGTAATAATGCGATTTTTGGCTTGCAAAAATCAGAGGTAAATCCAAATTTGTTATATGTAGGAACAAGGGGCTCTGGAATCAATATTTTCGACCAAAAAAAGCAAACCTTTCATCCAGTAACTTATAAGGCCATAAACGATGTTTATGGAGGTGCTGTAAGAAGTATAGGCGAAAGTAATGATGGTAGAATTTGGTTAGGCACTTGGGGCGATGGATTAATTGAATTGGATAAAAATTACAATGAAATTAGAAGATATACCTATACTTCAGAATCAGAAACAAGTATTAGTGACGATAAAGTTAGGGTAATCAAAAAAGACAAAAAAGGTAATTTTTGGATTGGCACCAATAACGGACTCAATTATTTTCAGCCGAAGACTGGAGATTTTGAAAAAATCAACAGTAAAATGTCAAGAACCTATTCTAAAAAACTCCTACAAAAATTTGAAAATCTACGTAACAGTACACATTTAGTAGAAGAAATTAACGAAGTTACCGATGACCAAAATATTACAAAACCAATAGAAATTAAGCAAGAGGGTACGTACTTATTAGCGGCGGTTGGCGAAGCAGATGTTGTGAGCGGAGCAGATTATGGTTGGATAGAAAATGCCAATAAAGATACTATATGGAGTACGGAAGAATTTTACGAAACTTATTATGCAGGTGGAGCTGCAAAAAATAGAATTAGAATTGATCAAATACAATTAAAGCCAGGCAAATATTATCTCCGTTACTTCTCAGATGATAGCCATAGCTTTGGCAAATGGAATGCAAACCCACCTGATAAAACATCATTTTATGGAATTGCTTTAATGAAATTAGATGATGCCAATCTTGAAAAATCTCCGGAAGCATCCCTTGGCCAAAACAAATTAGAAGAAGAGCAATATACCATTAGTGGTTTAAACATTACTGGAATAGCAATTGGTAAAAATTATATATGGGT
>JAUIAA010000279.1 GCA_030425715.1 Bacteroidia bacterium
TTTAAATATTCTAAAAAGGCAAGTATGCTCAAAATAGTACTGCATTAATCTTCTAACAATAAAAAATGTTGGTACACCTCATTATTCCAAATTTACAAAATATTAAACCAATGACATACTTATTTAACAAAAAAAAGATTCCAATTTTCATTGGAATCTTTTGGTAAATCGTATGCAAAATACTTAACCTTTTTCTTCGGCCGTTCTAATTGCTTGAACGTATTGTGCTTTTTGAATTTGCTTACGTTTTAATACAGATGGTTTATTAAATTGCTTGCGCTCACGTAATTTTTTCATTGTTTTCGTTCTATCAAATTTTCTTTTAAAACGCTTTAACGCTCTGTCTATATTCTCTCCGTCTTTTACTGGAATGATTAACATAGTATGGCACCTCCCTTCATCTGTTCTTTATATTTTTTATAGTTAATTGTAAATTGCTAACGCTTATTACAATATAGTTTATTTTTTGGGCTGCAAATATACAAAGAAATCTCAATTAACGATTATTTTGATTATATTTATTTTTTAAACCCAAAACCACTCTATGCATAAAATATTTAAATTTATTTTAGCTACCCTTTTAAGCTTGCTATTTTTATTTATAGGCTTTTATTTTTGGGCTTCTTCTCCAAAATTTAGTGAGGCAACCTATAACAAAATCATCGAAACCAATTATCCTCAAAAAAACACCAAAGATTCTGTCTTTAGCATAGTAACCTACAATATTGGTTATTTAAGCGGAATGACTAATAATTTGGCAGTAGCTTCTTCAAAAAAACTATTTGATAACAATCTAAATACAGTACTAAATAATTTTAAAAGTTTAAATCCCGACATTATTGCTTTTCAAGAAATTGATTATGCCTCAAAAAGATCTTATGATGTAAACCAACAAAATGAAATTGCTAAATTGGGTTACAAATATGTTGGACAAGCTGTAAATTGGGATAAAAACTACTTACCCTTTCCGTATTTTCCAATATCTATGCAATATGGTAGAATACTTTCTGGACAATCTATTTTGAGTAAATATAAAATTACAAACCTCGATAGGGTTGTATTGGAAAGAAACCAAACCAATCCATTTTATTACGATGCTTTTTATATTGATCGATTGGCGCAAATTGCCACCATAGAAATACAAGGAAAAAAATTGATTTTGATCAATGTTCATGTAGAAGCTTTTCATCAAGAAACCAGAAGAATTCAAATGCAAAAAGTTGTGGCGTTATTTAATCAATATCGCAAAACATATCCTACCATTTTATTGGGCGATTTTAATAGTGATCCAGCCTTTACAAAATCTACTATCCAGTCCATTTTAAATTTACAAAATGTTGGAAACGCAGTTTTTTTAAATGGTGCCTTACCAAAAACCTTCAATTCTGAAAAGCCTACAGAGCGACTTGATTATATTTTTTACAACACCGATTTTATAGAAATGATTGATGGAAAATTGTTGAAAGAATTTGGACAAGCTTCTGATCACTTACCTTTAGAAATGCAATTTAAATTCAAATAACTATATGGAAACTTTGACCAACACAGAAGAAAATGTAATGCGCCCAATGGATTGGGCTTTAATTATTTTTGTTACAGGCTTGCCACTAATTGGATTAATTATGCTTTTGATTTGGGCTTTTGGTGATGAAAGAAATATCCATAAAAAAAACTATGCCAAAGGAAGTCTGCTTTTAATGCTCATTGGTTTTGTAATAGTGATGGCCTTTTTATTTTTGTTTGGCGGAATAGCTTTCTTATCTGGAGCTTTTAATTCATAGACATACTATAAAGTACGGCTGGTGACTTGTTACTGCTTTCTGCACTAATATAGTATGTTCCATCTAATTTTGCAGCAACCCCTTCAATTTGGGTAGCGGCAGACAAACTAATATTTAATTTCACTACTTCTCCACTTAACGGATTGCTTTTTGAAAATCCTTTTAAAATTACCAACATTGGTTTATAGTTGGCATAACCCGTTAATACAACGGTTTTTGTTTTTGGGTTGTAGTCTGCTCCTGTAATTAAACCTCCTATTTGGTACGTATCTATTTTTTGCAATTCATGTTTACCAGCTTCTTTTGGTATTTCATAAACCGAAGTTTCTCCATTGCCCCAATTTTTTGTAAACAAAAAAAGCTTTCCTCTAATATCTACAACAGCCTCTGCATCAAAATTAGTTTTATAATTAGATTTTGAATAATCTGTTTGCTCTTTATAACTTATTTCTATTCTTTCAGCTTCTACTTCTTCTTTACTAAGATAATCTTCTTTACTAATTTTATAAATTACCTGATCTTTTCTATTGCCCAAGTTATTTCCTATATCACACAAGTAAATATAATTTTCATCCTGCGCTATATCTTCCATATCCTTATTTTTTGCATTGCGGATATTAACTTTTCGATTTACAGCACCTGATGTTATGTCAATTTCGTATAAACTCGCTTCTCCTCCACTATCATTATGTGTTATCAACCTGTTATCAAAAACCAACAAGCCTGATGTCTCCTCTACTTCTTTTGACAAGTTTACCAACTTTTTTATGGTTAGTTTTCCTGTATTGTTAATTTGCGTTGCTGCAGAAAAAACATAGAACACTAAAATAAGTACAAATGCTTTAAGCCAATGGAAGTTCATCAATTTTCTTTTTTACCAAATATGCGTTGAAAAAGAGGTTTTTTCTTTTTCTTTTTCGTTTTTCTTTCTGCTCTTTTAGAAGCTTGCTCAAATGTAGTGCTTTTCTTTTTGAAAATACGCTCCAAAAATTTTTCAATATCCGAATCATCTACATAATCTTCACAATCTAGTGCTCCATAAAAAGGTTCGGGCAATGTTTCAAATTTTGTAAAAAATTTATTTTTCAAAGTTCTATTCTTTTGTACTTG
>JAUIAA010000280.1 GCA_030425715.1 Bacteroidia bacterium
CCAAATTACTTGTGGTGATATTTCCTTTGCTTTGTGTGCTTTTTCCGTACTGAATAAAGGCCAATATAGCTTCGCTTTTATCATAAGAATACCCAGATTTTTTGGCAGCATTTAACAATACGGTATAAGATGTGGGTGCTCCAATTTGACCCAAAGCTTCTAATGATTTTTTTACCAAAAATACATCATTTGTAGTAGCCAATTGCTCTAAATACGTTGCTGCAGGTTCAAATTGCAACTTGCCTAAAGCGTCAATAAATGCCAGTTTTTTTTCATGATTTGCATCCATAGTAGCATTTAATATTGCATTTGAAGCTTCTAATGAATGTATAGCATATAACACTTCTAAAGCAGGTTTGTAAAGCATATCATCTTTTAATAAGCCACTTAAAAAGGACACACTATCATTGCTTGCGCAAAAAACAAGCCTTTCCAATAAAAATGTTTTCACTTCCTTGTTATTGGCTTTTTGTATGGCTTGAATAAATGTTTTTTCAACAACATTAGCTTTTATTTGAGCATCTATACCTCCAGCGTAAGCTGCCAAACTTTGCAAGGCATATCTAACCTGTGTGTCATTTCCAGTTCCTGCCGGAACCAACATATCGCAAAAGAGCATAATTCCATCGGAGTCCAACTCTATTATTTCTTGCATCAATTTATTAGCATGATGTACTTCCTCTGTTGGCATTTGCGCCAAAATATCAGCTACTTTGGTATTCAGTGTTCTATTCATTTGTGCTTGTAAGGGTAAGGCACCAAAACATATAAAAGCGACAAAAAGAGAGTAAAATATTTTTTTCATTTTTTGAGGATATAAGATTATTGAGCCCATGCGGATCTCATTGGTTGGTTGATCAATCGATTTGCTTCTTCGTCGTTAATAAATTCCTGTTTTACAGGATCAAATTCTAAAGTCCTACCCAAACGAAGCGCAATAACGCCCATATTTACAATAGTAGCAGACCGATGTCCGTTTTCTTCATTTAAAGCAAACTTTCTTCTGGTTTTTACCGATTCGGTAAAGCTGCTAATTTGTTCTGCAGGATCGGGTAAGCTATCTATTAAGCCATTGATATTTGGTAGGGTAGATTTAAAACCATTAAAAATCTTACCATCTGGACCTTCAATATAGGCGGCATTTTTATCGGCATTTTCACCATCTAAAATTATTTGGCATCCATCCGCATAAGTAAATACTATTTTACGCCAAGTGCCAACTGCATCGTAATGTTGTTGCGGAGCGTCTATTTCTACTTTAACAGGACTAGTATTGTCTTTACCTAAAAAGTATTGTACTGGGTCAATATAATGTTGCCCCATATCTCCTAATCCACCACCGTCATAATCCCAATAACCTCTAAAGGTAGCATGTACTCTATGTGGGTTATAAGGTTTTTCTGGAGCTGGTCCTAACCACATATTATAATCTAAGTTTGTAGGAACAGCTTGTGGCATTAGGTTTTCTTTTCCTACCCAATAAAATTTCCAGTTAAAACCAGTAATTCCGCTTATGGTAACTTTTAACGGCCAGCCTAGCGCCCCACTATCTACTACTTTTTTTAATTTTTTTACGGGAGTTCCCATACCGTAAAAATTATCTTTAAATCGAAACCAAGTATTTAACCTAAACATAGAACCGTGAATTTTCATCGCTTCTACTACTTTTTTTCCTTCGCCAATTGTTCTGGTCATAGGTTTTTCACACCACACATCCTTTCCAGCTTCAGCGGCCATAACCGACATGATTCCATGCCAATGCGGAGGCGTGGCAATATGGATAATATCAATATCTGGTCTCGCAAGAACTTCTCTAAAATCTCTATACCCTTTTACATCTGAACCTACCTTTGCTAATGTATTTGATAAGTGATTCGCATCGGCATCACAAATGGCCAATAACTTTGTGCCCTCGTATGTTAAATGACTTTGCCCCATACCACCCACACCAATTACTGCTTTGGTGAGTTGATCACTTGGTGAGATAAAATGATTTCCTCCCATAACATGTCTTGGGATAATGGAGATACCTGCTGCTGTAATTATTGATTTTTTAACAAAATCACGTCTGGTAGATTTTTTACTTGAATTCATGCGTTGGTTTTAATGAACTAAAATTGTACAGAGATAAATGTATCAAAAAATAATTTGTATGCTTATGATTTTCGATAACTGACATGAAATCTCAGTTAATGAACAGTTTTTAAGGAATTTGAAATGGTAGGATTGACAAGTTTGAGTGTTTTTCACCTTTTTTAATACAACAATTAGCATAAAAAAAGCCCATCTAATAAATAATGGACTTTTAAAATGAAGTGGAGAATACCGGATTCGAACCGGTGGCCTCTACGCTGCCAGCGTAGCGCTCTAGCCAACTGAGCTAATCCCCCAAAAAGGATGTAAATGTAGTAAATATTTAAGATTGTCCTTTAAGAACCAATAACGGAATATTACTTTCAAAATCAATCTTTTTCACTTTGTTTAGCTGCCATAATTTTTTAAAGAAACCTCTTTTTCTTCTTATTACACAAAGCATATCAGGGTTTTCTAATCGTAAAAACTCTAAAACACCTTGAAAAACGGTTGCATTATTTGTGTTTAATATTTGATTAGAAATTTCTTGCAAAGTATTATTTATTGGAACATCATTTGGATCCAACTTTGGGGTTTTTACTTGCAATAAATTGATTTTGGATTGGAATTGGTTTTTAATTTTGATTAATATGTCCAATGTATCTAATGACTTTACTTTTCCTGATTTGATTGTCATTAATATTTTGGAGATTGGTTTGAAAGTAGCTTTAGATGGAATAACTAAAACTGGAGTGTCTGTATCTTTTATCATGGCACCCGTTATACTTCCTAAAAAAACCGTATCGTCAGAATT
>JAUIAA010000281.1 GCA_030425715.1 Bacteroidia bacterium
TAAAGATGCCAAGGGCGGGATGATAAAAAAGCGTCCGTTAAAATAAAACTTAAAGGCCTGTATAAATTGAGTTTGATAGTACTAATCAAATAAATCGGAGGAAAGATATCTATCCCCTCTATCACAAATCACAGCTACCAGTACCCCTTTTTCAATTTGACTAGCTAATTTAAGTGCAACGGCTACGGCACCACCACTGCTCATACCTGCAAATATACCCTCTTCTTTTGAGAGTCTTTTCGTCATAATTCTTGCCTCGTTTTCGCTAACCTCAATAATTTGATCCACTTTATTGGCATCAAATATTTTTGGCAAATATGCTTTAGGCCATTTTCGAATTCCAGGTATTTTAGAGTTATCGGTGGGTTGTGCTCCTATAATTTCAATTTGTTTATTTTGTTCTTTTAAATAAGTTGAAGTTCCCATAATGGTTCCAGTGGTACCCATAGCCGATACAAAATGAGTAATTTCTCCAGCGGTATCCTGCCATATTTCAGGTCCAGTAGTTTTGTAATGCGCCAGCCAGTTGTCGTTATTTTCAAATTGATTTAGCATTATATAGCCTTCATTTTTAACCTTATTTTCGGCATAATCTCTTGAGCCTTCAATACCAATTTCAGCATTGGTTAATGTAACAGTTGCTCCATAAGCGCGCATGGTTTGAACGCGTTCTTTGGTAGAGTTTTCAGGCATAACTAATTCGATAGATAAACCAAATAATTGCGCAATCATTGCTAATGCTATGCCCGTATTACCACTAGTGGCTTCAATTAATTTAGAATTTTGATCAATTTCTTTTCGGCTTAAAGCCGATTGAATCATATTCAAAGCTGCACGATCTTTAACGCTTCCACCAGGATTGTTGCCTTCTAATTTTAAAAACAATTGTATGTTTTTATTTTTAATCAGATTATTGGTTTTGATTAAAGGAGTGTTTCCTATAAAATCTAAAATAGTTTTCGAAGTCATAACTCTATTTTAAAACTGTTTTGGCTTTTAATTTGGTTTCCGAATTGTGGTAAACAATAGAATTTTCGGGTACTGAAGTTGTTAACCATACATTCCCACCAATGGTACAATTTTTTCCAATAATGGTTTCTCCACCCAAGATAGTTGCATTGGCATAAATAGTTACATTATTTTCAACCGTTGGATGTCTTTTTAAATCTTGCATTTCTTTGGTAACCATTAATGCGCCTAAAGTAACCCCTTGGTAAATTTTTACATTATTTTCTATTATGGTAGTTTCTCCAATTACAATTCCGGTACCGTGGTCTATAAAAAAAGGAGCTCCAATTGTTGCGCCTGGATGAATGTCAATTCCCGTAAGTTTATGTGCATATTCACTCATCAAACGTGGAATTAATGGTATGTTTTTGAGGTATAAAGTATGGCTTAATCTATACACTGAAATTACAAAAAAACCAGGGTAAGCCAAATAAACTTCTTCTATACTTTTTGAAGCGGGGTCATTTTTAAAAATGCAATCGGCATCTAAATTTAATAAGCGCAAAGTTTCAGGTAAACTTTCTAAAAATTCATTCCAAGTTTTGCTGCAATCAAAATTTTGATGTTTGCAGGCAATGGTAGTAATTTCGTGAAAATCAATCGCTAATTGTTCTACATTTTTTTCAATTGCGCTGTTCGAATCGAACAACATATAAAATAGATTATTTGTAAAATTTTCAACCTTAGATTTTAAACTAAAATCTAATTTGTGGCTGATTTTATGTGCTCTTATTTTTTGAAGAATATTATCCTTAGACATAATTGTAAATTTGAAAGTGAAATTTTTGACGAGAAAAGTGGGTAAATGTATATCACATTACCAACAACAAATAAAACATTTAGAAAAATGTTTTGCAAAATATAATTTCTTATTTTGATGAAGTGCATTCATAATACTACAAATATAATCAAATATATAGTAGTTTGGTAGGGAAATAAAAAATATTGGTTAAGATTAAGTTAAAACTTACCAAGTTTTATATATTTCGTCAAAAGGAACCCTAAAACGTTCTCCATACACCCCTTCAGAAACTCTTATACCACAAGAGATTGCCATATTAATCTCCGCGCCTATAGGGAGTTTTAATAATTTTTTAATACGTAAAGAATCTATGCCCTCCATAGGGCAGGTATCATAGCCAATATCTGTCATCGCCAGCATAAAAGTTTGTGCAGCCAACCCCGTACTTTTATGTGCTACAATGCGCATGTCACTATTTCGTGCTTGCCTGTAAATTGGCCTAAAGAAACCAATACACCAAAAGAGAAAGTATTTGAGATAACCAAAAATGCCTAAAAAATCGAAATAAGTAAGCGGCATTACTTTTTTATAATAATCTAATGCAAATTTTTCGCGGTTTGTATATTGATTGTTTGTCTTAACACCAAATAATTTGGTAAGGTATTTAATATGCGCTTTTTGTCTATTACGCCACAAATCCTTTCTTACTACTACCACCACTATTTCTTTGGCAGTTTTAGCAGCACTCTGATTAAAACAATATTTAGCCAATTCTTTAAGAATTTTAGGAGAACTTACATGATGAAATTCCCACAATTGCATATTACTACTATTGGGAGCTAAGACCGCTTTTTCAATACATTGTTTTACTAGTTTACTATCAATTGATTTATTTTTATCGTATTTCCTTACGGATCTGCGATAATTTATAATTTCATCGAAGGTCATTTTTTGTGTTAACATGATTGTATTTTGTTTAGGAAAAATATTTTAGTAAAAACTTTATCTGCCCTAATTTTCCTTTATAAGGTGCGTATCTAGTTGGCGCATCCAACCAATTAAAGCGTTTGGTAACCCCTTTGTTGTGCGTAAATGTTTCAAAGGAATTTTTACCGTGGTA
>JAUIAA010000282.1 GCA_030425715.1 Bacteroidia bacterium
GGTTATACATTTTCTAACCAAGCTAAAATGCTTTGAAAAGCCTACAATTAAAGGATTTAGCAAAATTCAAAGGAAATAATGTTACTTTATCAACAATTTAACTCAAATTATTAACAAAACATAACATTTTAATCTGTAAAACTTGCGTAAACCCTTATAAAATCTATATTTGTTACGCTATAAAAAAGCAATTACAAAATATTTAACCAATTTTAAAAATTAAGATTATGAACAAATCAGATTTAGTTGAAGCAATGGCTGCAGACGCAGGAATTTCAAAAGCTGCTGCAGGAAAAGCATTAGATTCAATGATGGGCAATGTAAAGTCTACACTTAAAGGAGGAGGAAAAGTTTCTTTAGTAGGTTTTGGTTCTTTCTCTGTTGGCCAAAGAGCTGCAAGAGACGGTAGAAATCCTCAAACTGGAGCTACTATTAAAATACCAGCAAGAACAGTTGTTAAATTTAAAGCAGGTTCTGAATTAAAAGATTCGGTTAACTAATTAAGCCTTAATCAAAAAAACAAGCTCCCTTAAAATTTTAAGGGAGTTTTTTTATTTGCATAAATATTGTATATTTAATGCTGTGATACCTTTATTATGCCAACTTTAAAACCAACAAAAGGAAAATTATTGATTGCTGAGCCATCCATTTTAAGTGATAGTTCATTCAATAGATCGGTTGTTTTATTATCAGAGCATAATGAGAATGGATCTGTTGGATTTATCTTTAACAAACCCTCACCTTACACTATAAATGACATTTTACCAGAGATAGACTGTTCGTTAAAAATTTATTTTGGCGGACCAGTATCAGATGATTGCTTATACTTTGTACATAATGTGCCTGAATTGATACCTGAAAGTATTGAAATTGGTAACGGTATTTTTTGGGGTGGTGCATTTGAAAGCGTACAAGAACTATTAAAAAATGGCACTTTATCAAAAAATGATATTCGTTTCTTTTTAGGCTATTCTGGTTGGAGTAAATCACAGCTGGAAAACGAATTAGACGCTACTTCTTGGTTGGTGCGAGAAAATAGTTTTCAAAATTTATTTAAAGTGGAGCATCTTAATTTTTGGAAAGATGAGCTAAACAAAATTGGAGGTGTATACAAAATTTGGGCAAATGCCCCAAAAGACCCAAGTTTAAATTAACTTTTCTATTGCTAATAATTTGCGCAATTTTTTAGCAACTTTCACCTGATATTCTTTTTTTCTATAGTTGGTAACAGATTGTATATGGGTAATAGAATTGGTAATAAAAACCTCTTCTGCCTTTAGCAATTCAAATGGTGAAATTGCGGTTTCGACAATGGTAAAATCTTTGTGCTTTTGTAAAATAGCGATTAGTTTTTTTCTAATAATTCCTTGTATACATCCTTCCGTAAGCGCAGGAGTAAAAACGGTAGTACCTTTTATTAAAAATATATTTCCTTGAATGGCTTCCACAATATTTTTTTTCTCATTTAATAAAACACAATTTTGGTAATCATTTTCATCTGCATAAATACTTGCAACCACATTTAACAATCTATTTGTAGTTTTTAAATTGGATAACATTCCTGAGAAAACCGGAAAATCTTTATACAACTCAATTTCGTATCTATCAAAGTAAACCTCTGTATGTTCTTTCGCTTCGATTAAAAAATTAATCCCTTGTTTTTCTGGTAAATACAAACCGCCATCTCGTCTAAAAATACTAACTCTAATTCTTGCGGTATCGGTTTTAAATTGATTCGCTTTAATTACTTTTAAAATCTCACTTTCATAAAACTCTAAGGTAACATGCATCGGAATTTTCATTCTAAGCATACGCATAGACGACATCAATCTAAAATAGTGATCTTCTAAAAATTCAATTCTATTTTCACTGTATTTTAAAGTGTCAAAAATAGCATCGCCATACTTAAAAGCTCGGTTGTCAAATTTTAGGTTAACTTCTGTTTCGCTTAAAATATTCCCGTTGTAATTTAGCTGCATAAATTCAAATTTAAAACTGCAAAAATAGCATAAAAAAAGTCTTGATTTTCATCAAGACTCTTACTTTATTCTCATTTAAAAAGTTTTAAGCTCCAATGGTGTGTTTTAATTCGCTAATTTGATTTTCCCAAAACATTTTTGATTCTTCTATCTCATCTTCTTCCGCAAAATCAACTACCAATAATGAAACATCTTTGGTTAGCGCATCTACTTGGATTTTAAATTCAAAATAGGCATTTGGATCTTCATCTTCTTGCCATTTAAAACGAATAAATTGATCTGTTTTTTGCGCTAGTCTTTCGGCAACTTCTTCAGAATCACCCCAAATAAAAGTAAAAACTTTTCCTCTAGAATTCACATTATCTGCAAACCATTCTCCCAACGAATCTGGTGTGGAGAGGTATTGAAATAAAAAGCTTGGCGATGCATGTATTGGAAATTCCAATTCGTATTTTACTTTATCCGACATTCCGTTTGATTTAATTGATGAGCAATATATATAATATCTTTTATTTAAAAAAAATAATTTATTTAAATTTTTAGAGCATAATTGTTGTGACAAATGAATTTGTTTTTATATTTGCAAACTCAAAATTTGGCGAGATAGCTCAGATGGTTAGAGCGTCGGATTCATAACCCGGAGGTCGGCAGTTCGATTCTGCTTCTCGCTACATAATTTAAAAGCTTTCAATTTCTTGAAAGCTTTTTTTATTATCTATTTTTCTTTAAAATTTTGTTTTTAAATCTGTATCCTATCTATATATAACATTTAAGAATCATCAAAATTTATTGTAAAAAAAAAAAGGGCTACCTTTTCAGACAGCCCTTTTAAATTATTATATCAAAGTTAAGGTTATT
>JAUIAA010000283.1 GCA_030425715.1 Bacteroidia bacterium
TTTATATAAAGGCTTATATCTCCTAAAAAACGCAAGTGAATTTTCAAAGCAAGTAGAAGAAGGGATTAGAACCAATATGGCCAATGTTTTTGACGCCATAGCTGCAGGAAATCCATTTGCAAATACCTACTTAGAAGAGGATGCTTGGAACCAACTTATTTTAAAAGCATTTTTTATGGTAAGACCATTACATCCAGTACAATTTTTAGACGATGGAAAAAATGAAAAATTGGGAAACATGTTACAAGAATATGTAAAAGAACGCTGGTCGGCAGGTAGAGAAGTATCTCCAGAAATTTGGCGTATGATTGATGGTTATTTGGAAGAGGATATAAAAGATTTAATTTCCCAACGAAATTTTGAAGGAATTGAAAAAAAAGCCATTGCATATATAATGCAAAACAATAATAAAGAAAATGCCCAAGAATTTTGGGAAGAAATAGGGAAATCAATTTAAAAAGTAAAACACATGAATTTTATAGATCCACATATACACATGGTATCGAGAACAACCAACGATTATGAAGCTATGCGTGCGGCAGGAATAGTAGCGGTAATTGAACCTGCTTTTTGGCTAGGTCAAGCTAGAACTACAGTAGGATCGTTTAAAGATTATTTTAGCATGCTGGTGGGTTGGGAAAGGTTTAGAGCATCGCAATTTGGCATCAAACATTATTGTACTATAGGTTTAAATTCAAAGGAGGCCAATAACGAGGCTCTTGCCGAAGGAGTGATGGAAATACTACCGCAATTTATGGCTAAAGAAGGTGTAGTAGCAGTAGGAGAAATTGGTTATGACGACCAATCAAAAGCCGAAGATAAATACTTTAGAATGCAATTAGAAATGGCAAAAGATTTTGAACTTCCCGTAATGGTGCACACTCCGCATCGCGATAAAAAAAACGGTACAATACGAAGTATGGACGTTATCGAAGAGCATGGTATTCCACCACATCTGGTGGTAATAGATCATAACAATGAGGAAACTGTAAAATCGGTTTTAGATAGAGGATACTATGCAGGATTTACCATTTATCCAAAAACCAAAATGAGTAAAAAAAGAATGGTTGCCGTGGTAAAACAATACGGTTCTGAAAGAGTAATTGTAGATAGCTCGGCAGACTGGGGAGTTAGTGACCCTTTATCTGTGCCAAAAACAGCAGCTCTCATGAAAAAGGAAGGTGTTTCCGATAAGGATATACACCTAACTTGCTATCAAAATGCCTTAACTATTTATGGGCAAAGTGGTCAATTTAATGAAGAGGATTGGTTGAAAGATCTGCACATTGATCGTGCTGATAAACATGAAGGAAATACTGTTTTAAGAGGTCAAAATCCCGAAAAAATAGAATTTAAGGGTAAATCTTAAAAGCGTGGCAAAACTATTTTCCATCTTACAACTTATGCGTCCGGCTAATATCATTACGGCAATTGCCGATATTTTAGCGGGAATTGCTATAGCAGGAATGTTGGTACCAACAACATGGGATTCGAATACTGCTTATGCCGTTATTTTATTAATTGTTGCTACCATTGGTTTGTATAGTGGAGGTATTGTATTTAACGATGTTTTTGATGTAGAACAGGATAAAATTAATCGTCCAGAAAGGGTAATTCCAAATGGTAGCGTAAGTTTACAGCAAGCCAAAATATTAGGCATTAGTTTATTTTCATTGGGGATAATTGCTGCTTTTTTAGTTTCTAACTACAGTGGAATTCTTGCAATTTGCATTATGGTTTCAGCTTTGATCTACAATAAATGGGCAAAACATCAATCCGTTTTAGGTCCATTATTTATGGGACTTTGTAGAGCCTTAAACCTAATTTTAGGGATGAGCATTTTACCAGAATTAGATAAAGCATATTTATTCATCGGGTTTATTCCATTAATATTTATTGCCGCCATAACCCTTACTGCACAAAAAGAGGCCAAAGGGAACAATAAAAAATCTATTAGTATAGCTATGTTCTTAGATGTCTTAATCGTAATTGGATTTCTTTTGATGTGGCAATACTTAAATTATTCCATGCAAAATGGTGTGCTTTTTATAGTACTTTGGTATGGTATAAATTTTTGGGCGAAATGGAAGGCTATTCGTTTTAACCAACCTAAAAACATTATGAAAGCTGTTAAATTTGGTGTATTGTCATTAATTCCGTTAAACGCTAGTTACACCGCAGGATTTAGCTCCATTTATATGGCTGTTTTGGTACTAGCACTATTACCTTTATCCTTATATTTGTCTAAGAAATTTCCCGTTACTTAGTCACGAAAGAAGAAGAATCAAGAAAGAAAGATGCAAAAACCCACTAGTATACAACAAAATTTTAAGGTTGATTTTAGTTTTAATTTACACTTTACAAGCCATGTATTTTCAACTAAAAACCCTTTGCTAAATGATGTTTTTTTTAAAAACAACAAATCAAAAAGTAAAGCCCTTGTTGTTGTTGATAGCGGAGTTATACGTAAGCACCCCAATTTAAAGTTAGATATTCTTAAGTATTTCAATCAAAAAAACTGCACTGTTGATTTAGAAGGAAACATTTTAGAAATCCCTGGCGGGGAAGCATCTAAAAACAATGAAAAGTATGTCCAAAACATCCTAAAAAGTGTACATGATTTCGCAATTGATAGACATTCCTATATCGTTGCCATTGGTGGTGGCGCGGTTTTAGATGCGGTGGGTTACGCGGCGGCAATTGCACATCGAGGAGTAAGATTGATTAGAATTCCTACCACGGTTCTTTCGCAAAACGACTCTGGGATAGGTGTAAAAAATGGTATCAATTACTTTAATAAAAAAAACTTTGTAGGCACTTTTGCTGTGCCT
>JAUIAA010000284.1 GCA_030425715.1 Bacteroidia bacterium
AACCAATACCGCTACCAAAGCTCCAATAGGATCAATTAAAATACCTTCCCATTTTAAAACTGTTGAGATATCTTTTTTAAGTGGAATGTTTCTTAAAATAGGAGTTATTACTGTTGGCCCCGTAACAATGATAAGTCCTGAAAATAAAAAAGAAAGTTGCCAGCTTAAGTCAAAAATAAAATGAGCCAATATACCAGCACCAAAAAAAGTGACTGTAGAACCAAGTGTTATTAGTTTCGTAATTACAGGGCCTACATGTTGAATTTCAGAACGTTTTAAAGTTAAACCACCTTCAAAAAGTATGATACTAATGGCTAAAGACACAAAATAATACAAACCTTCTCCTGGAAACAGCCCTTTTTTTCCGTTCCAAATAGGTTCTATCCACTTACTACCATCCTCACTTAAAAACTCTGCAGCAATAGGGCCAACTAATAATCCAATTAAAATTAATGGCAAAATAGCAGGAATTTTAAATTTCCAAGCTACCCATTGCGCCAGTATTCCTAAAATGATGATTCCAGCAAGTTCTAACATAAGCAATTTTATTTTTAGAGCACTAATTTAAGTAAAACAGATGGTTTTGAATTTTTTTTAAATATACTATCTTTCGGGTTAAAAAATAACCCTTATGAAATACTCTTTGTTAAAATCATCTTTTTTTATTTTTTGCACTTTGTTTTTTTCCACATCTGTTATGGGTCAAAACACCTCTGATTTTAAAATTTTACCATCTCCTCAAGAGTTTGAAATAAGCGGGGTAAGTAAGTGGAATCCATCTGCAATTAAAAATTATCATGCTCCAATAACAATACCTTTGTTGCATCATGGCATAAAGCCAGTTGAAAATAGTTTGGAAGCGCAAATTATTGCTACAATTGATTCTAATTTAAAAACTAAGGACGAGGGTTATCAACTTAGTATTACCAACAAAAATATTAACATTATTGGGAAAGATGCGGCTGGATTACTTTACGGGTTTGTTACACTCCACCAATTGCTAGAAGATGCTAAAGAACAGAAAGTAAACTTACCCTTGTGTAATATTTTAGATTATCCAAAACTTTCATATCGCGCTGTACATCTAGATGTTAAACACCATTTAGAGAAAAAAAATTACTATTATAAATTGATGGATTGGCTGGCACAGTATAAAATTAATGCAGTCATTTTAGAGATGGAAGATAAAATACAATATAAAAGTCAGCCAGAAATAGCTTCCTCTGATGCTTTTTCTGTAGAAGAGTGGGCAAAACTAGCCCATTATGCAAAAGAACGAAATATTGAAATAAGTCCTTTGGTTCAAGGATTAGGTCATGTGTCATTTATTTTAAAGCATGAAAAATACAAGGCTTTAAGAGATAACCCAGAGAGTGATTGGGCATTTAATCCGCTAGATCCAAAAACCTATGAAGTTCAATTTGATTTATATAGAGAAGCTATAGCAGCTACTCCCCACGGTAAGTATTTACACATTGGAGGTGATGAGGTACATACTACGGGGAGAAATAGCGGAAAATCTTCTTTAGAGTTGCAATTAATTTGGTTGAATAAAGTATGTAAATTTGCTGAAAAACATGGTAGAATTCCAATTTTTTGGGATGATATGCCACTAAAACATGCTGGCTTATACGATGCAATGTTTAATACCAAATTAACAGAAGTGGAAGTGCGTAAAATTTGGGAAAAGAATGAACATAAGCTAACAGAATTTCTTGATCAATTTCCAAAAAACTGTATTTATATGCGCTGGAACTACAGTTCGCCTCAAGCCATAGGAAACCTCAAAGCAATGGATTGGTTTAAAAATAATGGCTTACAAGTTATGGGAGCTACAGCTGGACAAACAAGATGGGTTTTAATGCCTCAAAACCAAAGCAATATAGAGAGCATCAAATCTTTTGCAGCCTCTTCTATAAAAAATAACCTAAATGGATTGTTGCTTACTTTATGGGATGATGATTCGCCTCATTTTGAATTGTATAAAAGAGGGATTCTCGCTTTCGCGGAATATGCTTGGTCTGGTGAACAAAGAAGTACGGCAGAATTCAAATCAGCATACCGACAAAGAGAATTTTCGTCAAGTTTGTCTGATAGCGAGTTTGCATTTATAGACGATTTAGAAAAACCTGTTGCTTTTTGGAAAAATGCCTTATTAAAAGGAAACAAAAGAAATTATTTGCATAAAATGAAACAACCAATGAAGGAAGGGGTTATTGATTTTCCGGTAAACAATAACAAAGGAAAATGGAGTGCAATAAATGCCAAAAGAATTCAAGAAGCCAAACAGATGATTGAAATTTGTAAAGATGTGGAACTTAAAATTGAGGAGATAAAAACAAAAGCAATTAAAAATACTTATACCTTAGAGATCTATGAACAAGTAAATAATTTATCAAAATTTTCAGCTAACCTAATACTTTTATTACAGCAATACGATATAGCAAATAATAGTACAGAAGAAAAAGAGGCACTAGATGTATTGATGCAACAAACGGATGAATTTGAAAATTTACGTAAACAACTAGAGTTGGTTTACGGCAAAACAAGAGTTTTAAATAAACCCGATGATTATATCTTAGACCAAGACCACCATGTGCATTTAGCAAACCAATCTATTTCTTTTGATTGGCAATTTTACGCAGAGATTTTATTTTTTAAAAAAATAAAAAACATGCAAAAACCTGTGAAACATTAGTGAGGTGTGTGTTATAAAAAAAATAAAAGCAGCACAAACCTGGCCTATGCGCCAAGAAGTTATGTATCCAGATTTGGAAGTGCAAGAAATGATTTTACCTCAAGATAACCAAGGTGTTCATTTTGGGCTT
>JAUIAA010000285.1 GCA_030425715.1 Bacteroidia bacterium
ATCGCTCTCGATTGCGCATTGGTACGGTATAAAATAGCAAATTGATCACTTGTTAACTGATGATTCATTTGGTTTTCCCAAATAGATTGTGCTACAAAACGTCCTTCCTCTCCATCAGAAATCGTGCGCATTACCTTTACACTATCTCCAGCATCGTTTGCCGTCCAAATTTCTTTGTCTAACTTCGTTTTATTTTTATCGATAACACTATTCGCTGCACGCACAATATTACTTGTAGAACGGTAATTTTGTTCAAGCTTAAAAGTTTTTACATCTGGATAATCCTTCTGGAAATTCAAAATATTTTGAATATTAGCTCCACGGAATCCATAAATACTCTGCGAATCATCTCCCACCACACAAATATTCTGGAAACGATCTGCCAACGCACGTACAATTAAATACTGCGAATGGTTGGTATCTTGGTACTCATCTACCAAAATATAGCGAAAACGATCTTGATATTTTGCCAACACATCCGGAAAACGTGCTAATAATTCATTAGTACGTAGTAACAAATCATCAAAATCCATTGCTCCTGCCTTAAAACATCTGTCTACATACTCCTTATAAATATTTCCCATTTTTGGCCTGCCAGATGCCTTGTCGGATTCTATCAGTTCAGGACTTTTATCGTAAGCTCTAACTGTTATCAAACTATTTTTATACTGCGATATTCTTCCTAAAACTTGCTTGGGTTTGTATTTTTCTTTTTCTAGTTGTAGTTCTTTTATAATGGAAGTAATAAGTCGTACAGAATCTTGCGTATCGTAAATAGTAAAATTAGATGGAAACCCTAACTTTTCTCCTTCCGAACGAAGAATTCTAGCAAAAACACTGTGAAAAGTGCCCATCCACAAATTTTTAGCTTCACTTTGGCCCACTACATCTGCTATTCGGCTTTTCATTTCTCGAGCAGCCTTATTGGTAAAGGTCAAAGACAGAATATTAAACGGATCTATACCATTTTTCATCAAATGCGCAATGCGGTAGGTAAGCACTCTTGTTTTACCTGAACCTGCACCAGCAATGATAATCATTGGTCCATCTTTTTGTAAAACTGCTTGCTTTTGCGCCTCGTTTAACTGATCTAAATAATTCTCCACTATTACAAATTAGGAATTCAAAAATACAATGCTATTTAGGTATAGGCAATAAAAGTTATTGACATTTTATACCAAGCTTTAAAAAGTTTACAAAATCATTTGGGTGGCATCAAAGCAATCTCTACCCTGCGGTTTTTTGCTCTACCCTTTTGGGTTTTATTAGTATCAACTGGGTTTTGCTCTCCAAAACCTTTTGCGTTTACTTTTTCAACATCCATTCCTAAATCTAATAAATATTGTCTAACATTAGCTGCTCTCTTTTCAGAGAGTTTTAGATTTTGTGCATCATTTCCTGAACTATCTGTAAAACCATTAATTTGCCAATACTCATTTGGATAATTATCCAACCATGCTTTTAGGATTTTTAACTGTTCTTTTGCATTGGCATTTAAGGTAGATTTACCTGAATTAAAATCAATTTGACTTACAATTTTATTCAATTTATCAAGAACCGCAATACTTACTTCTAAACAACCTTCATTGTTTATAGAGCCCGCAATATCTGGGCATTTATCTTTATCATCTGGTACGCCATCTGCGTCTGCATCAACTATTGGGCAACCCTTATTCTCAATCAAGCCAGGGGTATTAGGGCAATCGTCTTTCGATTCCATTACCCCATCATTATCTGAATCTGGACAACCATTAAACTGCTCTAAACCAAATAATTCTGGACATAAATCTTCCTTATCCGAAAATCCATCTCCATCGGTATCTGGGCAGCCTTTAAATTGTTTTAAACCAAAAACATTTGGACAAAAATCCAAGGCATCTTCTACCCCATCCAAATCAGAGTCTGGGCATCCATCAAATTCCTTTAAACCAAAAACATCAGGGCATCTATCTTTTTTATCGCGAACTCCATCACCATCTCTATCCCTAAAATTACCCGTGTCTTCTACAGCAAAAGCAGCAATAGATATTATAAATAGGCAATAAAATAGGATTAATTTTTGCACAGATTATTTTTTTAAACTGATTCAAACTTAAGGATTATTTTTAAATTGCTTGAAATATTTGAATTTATCTGTCTAAAACTTGACTAGGTTTCAAAAAAGTAATTTAAATTTGATTTTTAAACAAATCTAAATATGGAAATAGAAAAAATTTTAGAACTTTTAAGTTATACCTTACCCGCAGTAATTACAGGTTTGGTGGCACTTTACTTTTTTAAACAACATACCAAAAACGAAGAACAAAGACGTAATTTTTTATTGCGTAAAGAAAAACAAAATATTGCTCTACCCTTAAGATTACAAGCATATGAACGTATGGCGTTGTTTTTAGAAAGAATATCGCCTACAAAATTATTGGTGAGAGTAAAGCCTTCTGGTGATAAAATTTCCAACTATCAAAACAAGTTAATTCAAAATATTGAGCAAGAGTTTGAGCACAATCTTGCCCAACAAATTTATGTTACAGATGCTTGCTGGAATACTATTGTAACCTCAAAAAATGCGCTGATTCAAATCATTAGAAAATCAACTGCAGCTAGCGATGTTGAAAATGCTGAACAATTGCGAGAAAAAATTATTCAAAATACCATGAACGAAGAATCTCCCACTACTACGGCTTTAGTATTTCTTAAAAATGAAGTAAAAAAGCAATTTTAATCTTTTCTAATATCCTAAAAAATTATGAAACGCAATCCATTCTATTTATTCTTTCTTCTTTTAACAGCTT
>JAUIAA010000286.1 GCA_030425715.1 Bacteroidia bacterium
AATGGAGACATTGCCAACTGGAAAATCCCTGGGAAAATGGTAAAAGGTATGGGTGGCGCTATGGATTTGGTCGCTTCTGCGGAAAATATTATCGTTGCCATGATGCACACCAACCGACAAGGAGCTTCTAAATTATTAAAAAAATGTACCTTACCATTAACAGGAGTAGGTTGTGTAAAAAAAGTGGTGACCAACTTAGCAGTATTAGAAATTAAAAATGGTGCTTTTCATTTATTAGAAAGAGCTCCTGGAGTAACGGTTGAAGAAATAAAAAATGCCACAGAAGGCACATTAATAGTAGAAGGAGAAATTCCAGAAATCAAACTTTAACTTCCAAGTATGAAAATCATCTCTTACAATGTTAACGGTATTCGCGCAGCACTAAAAAAAGGTTTTTTAGATTGGTTAGAAGCAGCAAATCCAGACATCATTTGTATACAAGAAACCAAAGCACATAAAGAACAATTGGATTTAACTGCTTTTGAAAATGCGGGTTATCCGTACCATTATTGGTTTTCGGCACAAAAAAAAGGATATAGTAGCGTAGCAGTGCTATCTAAAATAAAACCCAACCATGTTGCATACGGCACAGGTATTGAGAGCATGGATTTTGAGGGTAGAAATCTACGTTTAGATTTTGATGATTTTTCGGTAATGAGTTTGTACTTACCCTCTGGCACCAACGATGCAAGACTAGATTTTAAGCTCAACTATATGGCGGAGTTTCAGGAATATGTAAACGAACTGAAAAAAGAGATACCCAATTTAATCATCTGTGGCGACTATAATATTTGTCATGAAGAGATTGATATACACAACCCAAAAATGAAAGGAGTTTCTGGTTTTTTACCAGTGGAACGCGAATGGATTGGCAGTTTTATTGATAGCGGATTTATAGATACTTTTAGGTATTTTGTAAAAGAACCCGATCATTATTCATGGTGGAGCTATCGAGCCAATGCACGTAACAATAATAAAGGCTGGCGTATAGATTATTGCATGGCTAGTAATCCCCTAAAAAACAACTTAAAACTCGCTTTTATTTTACCCGAAGCCAAACATTCCGACCATTGCCCTATTGGGGTGGAATTGGGGTTTTAAGTTTTATTCGCCAATTGCCCACACGCAGCATCTATATCTTTACCTCTGCTTCTACGAACCGTAACGGGTATGTTATGGGCTTCTAAGGTTCTAATATACAAATCAACCGCTTTTGGGTCGGCTTGTTGAAATTCTCCATCGTCAATGGCATTGTATTCAATTAAATTTACTTTGGAAGGAATTTTTTTACAATAAGCTACCAAGGCTTCGGCATCTTTCTTTTTATCGTTAATACTTTTCCAAACTACGTATTCAAAGGTAATGCGTTTGCCTGTTTTGGCATACCAATATTGTAATGCCTCTAGCAATTCAGCTAAATTAGATTTTTCATTAATGGGCATCATTTTAGAACGCACCTCATCAATTGCCGAATGCAAGGAAACTGCCAAGTTAAATTTTACTTCGTCATCGGCTAATTTTTTAATCATTTTGGGTAAACCTACGGTAGATACGGTAATACGTTTGGGCGACATAGCCAATCCTTCTTCCGAAGTAATTTTATCAATCGCTGCTAAAACATTATTGTAATTTAGCAATGGTTCTCCCATACCCATAAAAACAATATTACTCAATTTATGGTTTTGGTAATACCTACTTTGTTGGTCAATGGCAACTACCTGATCGTAAATTTCATCTGGATTCAAGTTTCGCATCCGCTTTAAGCGAGCCGTAGCGCAAAAATTACAATCTAAACTACAGCCAACCTGACTAGAAACACAAGCTGTAGAACGTGTTTCGGTTGGAATCAATACGGATTCTACCACCAAACCATCGTGTAATTTTATGGCATTTTTTATAGTACCATCATTAGAGCGCTGCATTTGGTCAACTTTGATGTGGTTGATTACAAAGTTATCTTGCAGCATTTGTCGCGTTTCTTTAGAGATATTGGTCATATCTTCAAAGTTGTGCGCTCCTTTTTGCCAAAGCCATTCGTACACTTGGTTGCCACGAAAGGCCTGGTCGTTATTTGCCACGAAAAAATCGCGTAAATCTGTTTTACTTAATGCTCTAATGTCTTTTTTTGAATCCATAAAAAAATAAAAGCGCCCAAAAATGGACGCTCTAAAATAGTTTATTTTAAACAGCTTACAAAATTAACATGGCGTCGCCATATGAGTAAAACTGATACTTTTCTGCAATTGCTTGCTTGTATGCTTCTTTTAGTAAATCGTGACCTGCAAATGCACTGGTCATCATCATCAAGGTTGATTTTGGAGTATGGAAATTGGTAATCATACAATTGGCAACACTAAAATCGTAAGGAGGAAAAATAAATTTATTGGTCCATCCTTCAAAAGGATTTAAATGGTGACTTGCAGAAACCGAACTTTCCATAGAGCGCATAACAGTAGTACCTACAGCACAAACACGCTTATTATTATCTATTGCTTTATTTACAGCATCTGCGGTACTTTTGGGTATAGAAACTTCTTCAGAATCCATTCTGTGTTTGGATAAATCTTCTACTTCTACAGGGTTAAATGTACCCAAACCTACGTGTAAAGTAAGCTCTTTTAAATCTACTCCTTTGATTTCTAAACGTTTTAATAAGTGTTTAGAAAAATGTAAACCTGCTGTTGGCGCAGCCACCGAACCTTCGTGCTTTGCATAAATGGTTTGGTATCTTTCTTCATCTTCTGCCTCTACTTCTCTTTTGATGTATTTTGGCAGGGGAG
>JAUIAA010000287.1 GCA_030425715.1 Bacteroidia bacterium
GGTATCGCAAATGATTTTGTAGAAATTACTAAACTTAAATTGCCTGAAATTGTACCCGAGAATACACTTTTTAAAGACTCAATTTTAGTAGAAGTTAACTCCAAACTTAAAAATGTAGATTTGAGATATACTACTGATGGAACCGAACCAGATTCGTTATCCACTTTATATTCCAATCCAATTGTCATCACAAAGCATCAAAAATTAAAGGTAAAATCATTTAAAAAAGGTTGGTTGCCAAGTACAACTTTAGCTAAAGAATATTTTAAAATTAAACATATTGTTAAGGATTACACTATTGTTAAAGAACCAGACTCGAGGTATCCTGATTCTAAAAAGTTGTTTGATAGAATAGAGGGCTCCTCCTTATTTAGAGACGGGAATTGGACAGGTTATTTGGGCTATGACATCAATACTACTATTGATTTTGGAAAAAAAACAAATGTGAATCATGTTTCAGTAAATTGTTTAGAAAATACAGGAAACTGGATATTATTTCCTAAAAAGCTTTTGGTTTATGCTTCTGATGAAAAAGATAAAAACTTTAAAAAAATTGGAGAGCTAGATATACCGAGAGGTAAAATTTCTTCTGAAACGATAATAAAAAAATACTCTGTAGCCATACCAAATACAGAAACCCAATACCTAAAAATTGTAGTACAAAATCCTAAAAAATTACCAGCATGGCATCCAGGAGCTGGTAATGATGCATGGATTTTTGTAGATGAAATTATACTCTGGTAAATAAATATAAACATTATGAAAAAACACAAACCCATCATATTTGCTTCACTTTTACTATCTTTTGTAATTGCGTGTAATCCAAAAACGGAAACCAAGGAAACTACAAAACCTAAAAAGGATTTGGTAGATTATGTAAACCCATTAATGGGAACAGATTCTGACTTTAGTCTTTCCAACGGAAATACATATCCTGCAATTGCTACGCCTTGGGGCATGAATTTTTGGACACCCATGACCTCAAAAATGGGAGATGGTTGGACCTATAAATATGATGAAAATAAAATAAGGGGAATCAAACAAACCCATCAACCAAGTCCTTGGATTAACGATTACGCCGCGTTTTCCTTTATGGCCGTTACTGGCGATTTGAAATATAAAGAAGAGGAACGAGCATCTTGGTTTTCGCATAAAGCAGAAACTGTAAAACCACACCATTACAAAGTGTATTTGGCAGATTATGATGTGATTGCAGAAGTTACTCCAACAGAAAGAGCAGCACATTTTCAATTTACTTTCCCACAATCAGAACAATCTTATATCCTATTAGATGCATTTTTTAAAGGCTCCATGGTTAAAATAATTCCAGAAGAGCGAAAAATAATTGGCTATTGTAGAAATAATAGTGGAGGTGTACCTGATAATTTTCACAATTATTTTGTTGCAGAATTTGATAAAGATTTTGAAATTACCCATACATGGAAAGACAATTGGCAATGGATAGAAAATTCCACAGAAAGTGAAGGAAAACATGTAGGTGCAATTATCGGATTTAAAACCCAAAAAGGGGAAGCCGTACATGTAAAAGTAGCCTCTTCTTTTATCAGTCTAGAACAGGCACAGTTAAATTTAGATAGAGAAATTGGTGCAGATACTTTTGAACAAACCAAAGAAAAAGCCAAACAGGCTTGGGAAAATGAATTGAATAGAATTCAAATAGAAGATGACAATTGGGATAATTTACGAACATTTTATTCTTGCTTGTATAGAGTCTTGCTTTTTCCAAGAAAATTTTACGAATACAACGCCAATAATGAAGTGGTACATTATAGCCCGTATAACGGAAAAGTAGAAAAAGGCTATATGTTTACGGATAATGGTTTTTGGGATACTTTTAGAGCTGTTTTTCCATTTTTTAATATGATGTATCCTGAATTGAATTCCCATATTATGGAAGGACTGGCAAACACCTACAAAGAATCCGGTTGGTTGCCAGAGTGGGCAAGTCCAGGACATCGTGATTGTATGATTGGTTCCAATTCAGCACCCATTATTGCAGATGCCTATTTAAAAGGAGTAAAAGGTATAGATGATGAAATTTTATTGGAAGCCTTGTTAAAAAATGCAACTGTAGAAGAAGGGAGACCTGTAAATTCTGTAGGGAGAGCAGGTTTGAGTTTTTACAATAATTTGGGTTTTGTACCTTACGATGCTGGTATAAATGAAAATGCTGCTCGTACTTTAGAATATGCTTACGCAGATTTTACCATCGCTCAAATGGCTGAAAAGATGGGTAAAAAAGAAGTTGCTCAAAAGTATTACAAACAATCTTTAAATTATAAAAATTTATTCGACCCATCCACAGGTTGGATGCGCGGTAAAAATAAGGATACCAATTTTCAAGCTCCATTTAATCCTTTAAAATGGGGAGATGCTTTTACAGAAGGAAATAGTTTACATTATACTTGGTCGGTTTTTCACGATGTACAAGGTTTAATCGATTTGATGGGAGGTAAAGATAAATTTATTGAAAAACTAGATGAAGTTTTTAGCATGCCTCCAGAATTTGATGCCTCTTATTACGGATTTACCATTCACGAAATTCGTGAAATGCAAATTGTAAACATGGGTAATTACGCACATGGAAATCAGCCCATTCAGCACATGCTTTACTTGTATAATTATGCTGGTGAACCTTATAAAACACAAAAAAAGGTAAGAGATGTTTTGACCAAATTATACACCCCAACTCCTGATGGTTATTGTGGCGATGAGGATAACGGACAAACATCCGCTTGG
>JAUIAA010000007.1 GCA_030425715.1 Bacteroidia bacterium
CATCCCCATCTTGGGCCATAGCCCATACCGCCCATAAAATCGGTATATGCTGTAGTGCTCGTTTTTTTATTTAAAACAATGTAAAGTGCAATATTTGCATCTGCATTTTCTGTAACCAATTGTAGGCCTCTAGCATCAAACTCTGCTTTTAGCGATTCTAAAATTCGTTTCTTATCAAAATCATTTAACTTTTTATCACTATCTTTTTGCCATCCCTCAAAAGCATAGGTTTTGTATTTTGAAAAATCTGTCGATTTATCATAATCGCTTTTTACTTGGCCATAAGTAAAAGAACAAAATAGAAATGCGACTACAACTCCTAATAATTGTAATGTTCTAGTTTTCATAAGTGTAATATTTAATGGTTATATATAGTTTTGAACCACTAATTTAACTTAAATAATATTTTAATAAAAATAAATTCTATTTTTTTACAATTTCTTAATCCCTGATTTTCAGTTTTAAAAAACTTACAGGCATGGGCCATTTTCGCAACATGGGCCAAGTTGACATTCAAAAAAAGTAGCCACAATATTAATAACGATAATAATTAAAGTAAGGTAGGCTGCAAATTTTTCAAAAGGTAATAAAGTAGTATTCTCTTTTGTTGGGGTTTTTGGTATAAAAAATAAAAATACTGCCGATGCCAAGATACTAGCAGCAAAAATAAGCACACCCCAAGTATAGAGATACATACCAAAAATGGGAGTACCGTAACCTGCTGGCTCTCCTTCAACTGGGCAAATATGTAGTAAAACTTGCCGAATAGAAATTGAAACTCCTACCAAAGCAACTATGATAATTAATGCAAAATGCTGGGGTTTAAATCCGTAATAAATATTCATAAAAAGCCCAAAAATAACCGCCATCATTGCCAAGCGCTGCAGTAAACACAAAGGGCATGGTGCTTCGTTTAACCCAAATTGAAAATATAGTGCCCCTATTAAAATAGAGCAAATAATTAAAATGCAACTACTATTGATAATTTTTAAAGTTTTCATCATTATTAAAAATTAAGTTGTAATGATGAGGTGGTGTGGTAAAAAAACATTCCAATTGTAGCTATTATGGCAAAAACAAAAATGAATAGGGCAGTTCTTTTTTTATGCTTTATTAAAAAAACAAACGCAATAAAGTAAGTTAAAAAAATAAGGCTCATCGTTTTGTTAGGATATGAATCTTAACAAATGTATTAAATTTTAACAATAGTATGCTTCTTATAGCATACCCTAAAATTTAAACTTCGTACATTTTTTTATAATATGCTTGGTACGCACCAGAGGTTACATTATTTAACCAAGATTCATTTTCTAAATACCAATCCACCGTTTTTGCTAAGCCTTGTTCAAAAGTTACACTAGGCTTCCATCCAAGCTCTTTATTAAGTTTAGTAGCATCAATAGCATAACGTCTGTCGTGCCCCGCTCTGTCTTTTACATAGGTAATTAACTTTACAGAAGCGCCTTTTTCTCTATCCAGCTTTTCATCCATTTGCGCACAAAGTAAATGAATCAAGTCTAAGTTGGTCCATTCGTTAAAGCCTCCAATATTATAGGTTTCGGTATTTTTTCCTTTATGGAAAATCAAATCTATTGCCTTGGCATGATCTTCAACAAAAAGCCAATCACGAGTGTACTGCCCATCGCCATACACAGGTAAAGATTTGTTATTTTTAATATTATGGATAAATAGTGGAATTAACTTTTCAGGAAATTGATTTGCGCCATAGTTATTAGAACAGTTACTAATTACAAAAGGCATACCATAAGTATTGCCAAAGGCTCTAACCATATGATCTGAAGCTGCTTTGGATGCCGCATAGGGCGATTGTGGATCGTAAGAGGTAGTCTCTGTAAACAGACCTGTTTTTCCTAACGAACCATATACCTCATCTGTAGACACGTGGTAGAATAATTTATCTTCAAAATTGCCCTTGCAAGTATCGCGAAAAGCGTTGAGTAAGTTTGCTGTACCTAAAACATTGGTTTCGATAAAGGCATTTGGATTGGTAATTGACCGATCTACATGGCTCTCGGC
Organism: Bacteroidia bacterium; assembly: GCA_030425715.1. Taxonomy (GTDB): domain Bacteria; phylum Bacteroidota; class Bacteroidia; order Flavobacteriales; family Flavobacteriaceae; genus Lutimonas. The sequence continues at coordinate 2,038 of JAUIAA010000007.1, forward strand.
AGCCAAATGAATTACCGCATCAAATTGCTCTTTTTGAAATAAATCATTAATAAAAGTGATGTCTTTGATATCTCCTTTTACAAAAGTGTAATTCGTTGCATCTTCAACATCGGCAATATTTTCTAAATTCCCTGCATAGGTCAGCGCATCTAAATTATAAATTTGATAGGCAGGATATTTATTTACGAATAATCGCACTACATGTGCTCCAATAAAGCCTGCTCCTCCTGTGATTAATATTTTTTTTGACATATTTTTTTTAATTTAGTGAGAGTTCAACTTTTGACTTCCAACTCTCGACTATTGACTTTTTACTTTACATTGCCATTTCCAGGCAGATTCTAATCCATCTTCTAGAGTTAACGCCGATTTCCACCCTAAAACTTGATTTGCTTTGGTAGTATTGGCATAAGCAGAAGTGATGTCTCCTTCTCTTCTTCCTACAATTTTATAGTTCAATTTTTCTCCCGTAGATTTTTCAAATGCTTTGATTACGTCTAACACCGACGAACCTTTACCTGTTCCTACATTAAAATACTCCATTTTTTGGACGTTTATTTTGTCGAGTAATCTTTTTAATGCTGCGATATGCGCCTTTGCCAAATCTACTACGTGAATATAATCGCGAACTGCAGTTCCATCGGGCGTTGGATAATCGTCTCCAAAAACCGATAATGTTTCTCTAATTCCTGCCGCGGTTTGGGTTACAAACGGAATTAAATTTTGAGGTACGCCAATCGGCAATTCTCCAATTTCTGTGCTTTCATGCGCTCCTATAGGATTAAAATAACGCAAGGCAATCGCATTTAATTCCTCCACCTTGGTAGTTTCAGCAATTATTTCTTCTCCTATTTGTTTGGTATTTCCATAAGGAGATTCGGCTGGTTTGGTAGGTGCAGATTCGGTAATTGGTAAAACATCGGCTTGACCGTAAACGGTACAAGAAGAGCTAAATATAAAATGATTTACTTTGTTTTTTACCATTTCTTGCAATACATACACCAACGTTGCAATATTATTTTCGTAATATTTTAAAGGCTGTTCTACACTTTCTCCTACAGCTTTAGATGCTGCAAAATGAATTACACCATCTATTTTTTGGTTGGCAAAAAAATCGGCTACCGCTTGCTTGTTTTTTAAATCTATTTGATGGTATTCTGGTTTGTTATTGGTAATGGCAGTAATTCCATCTAAAACTTCAATTTTAGAATTAGATAAATCATCAATAATAACCACCTCATAGCCATCATTTTGCAATTCTACAACGGTGTGCGAACCTATAAAACCTAAGCCTCCTGTTACTAAAATTCTTTTTGGTTGATTACCCATAAAACAATTATCCTAAAAAGTCTAACACTGTTTGAATAATAAAATCTTGTTGTTCTTTTTCTAGTTCTGTATGCATTGGTAATGAAATTACAGTTTCTATTAAATGGTTAGTTACCTTAAAATCATCTTCATTATAACGCTCATCCGCATATGCTTTTTGTGCGTGTAATGGTACTGGATAATAAATTGCATTTGGAATACCATTATCTAACAAATGTTGGTGTAATGCATTTCTATCTCCATCAACTATTCTTAAAGTATATTGGTGAAAAACATGTGTAGTAAAATCACTGGTTATTGGAGTAATTATTTTATCCGATGCGGCAAAACCAGCATTATAATATTCTGCAGCTTTTCTACGTGCATCGCAATACTCGTTTAAATAAGGCAATTTAATTCGCAATACAGCAGCTTGTACGCTATCTAGTCTTGAATTTACCCCAACTACATCGTGGTAATACCTTTTGTACATGCCGTGATTTACCATGCCGCGTAAAGTATGTGCTAAATCGTCATCGTTAGTAAAAATGGCTCCTCCATCGCCATAACAGCCTAAGTTTTTAGATGGAAAAAAAGAGGTGGTCCCTACATTTCCAATGGTTCCCGCTTTTTTCTTGGTTCCATCAGCAAAAGTGTAATCCGCTCCAATGGCTTGCGCCGTATCTTCAATCACGTATAAATCATGTGCTTTGGCTACTTCTAAAATAGCTTCCATATTGGCACATTGCCCAAATAAATGCACTGGTACAATGGCTTTGGTTTTTGGAGTAATCGCTTTTTTTAAAGCTTCAATATCCATATTAAAACTATCTGCTTCCACATCCACCAAAACAGGAGTTAATTTTAACAAAGCTATTACCTCCACCGTTGCGGCAAAAGTAAAATCGGCAGTAATTACCTCATCTCCTTGTTGCAAATCCAATCCCATCATCGCTATTTGTAAAGCATCGGTACCATTGGCGCAGGGAATTACATGTTTTACGCCTAAATATTCCTCTAATTCGGTTTGAAAACTTTGTACCTCTGGTCCGTTGATAAATGCTGCCGAAGAAAAAACATTCAATACGGCCTTATCTACTTTAGGTTGAATTTTTGCATACTGCGTTTGCAAATCAACCATTTGTATTTTTTTCATCATTCTATATTTATGAGCTAAATTTCCATTTTTAAGAAAAACAAAAATACAAAATATTTACACGCTCTTCTCGTAAATTTCTATTTTAGCAATTCCTATGAATTTCCTGTATAACATAGCTGTTTTGATAACGCAATTTTTACTAAAAATTGTAGCAAAATTCAACGAAAAAATTAATCTTTTTGTCGAAGGAAGAAAGGGTACTTTTAAAAAACTATCACAACAAATTCAAAAATCCGATGCGGTTATTTGGTTCCATTGCGCTTCTTTAGGCGAATTTGAGCAAGGAAGACCTATTATTGAACAGATTAAAAAAACGCATAGTAACTATAAAATAGTACTCACTTTTTTCTCTCCTTCTGGCTATGAAGTACAAAAAAATTACGCTTTCGCGGATGTAGTAACTTACCTGCCTCTGGATACTAAATCAAATGCTAAAAAATTTCTTAACCATATACACCCAACCATTGCTGTTTTTGTAAAATATGAATTTTGGCCTAATATATTAAACGAACTCCAAACTAGAAATATAGAAACCATTTTGGTTTCGGGAATTTTTAGAAAAGACCAAGCATTTTTTCAGTTTTATGGAGGCTGGATGCGCAAATCACTTCATGCATTCTCTCACTTTTTTGTGCAAAATGAAAATTCGGAAAAACTTTTAAAGAAAGTTGGATATCAGAATGTTACCCTTTGTGGAGATACCAGATTTGACAGAGTTTTTGAAATAACCAAACAAAATAACCAATTGGATTTTATCGAAAATTTTATCCAAAACCAAACTGTTTTGGTAGCAGGAAGCACTTGGCCTAAAGATGAAGAATTGTTGGTAAATTATATCAACAACCATGCAAATCAAGATCAAAAATTTATCATTGCGCCGCATCATATTGCTGACAAAAGAATTGCTACCTTACAAAGTTCGCTACAAAAAAAATCGGTGAAATTTTCCGATAAGGTAAAAGACAATAATGCCCAAGTTTTTATAGCAGATACCATAGGAATTTTAACCAAAATATACAGCTACGCAGATATTGCCTATGTAGGGGGAGGTTTTGGTGCAGAAGGTGTACATAATGTTTTAGAGCCGGCAACATTTGGAGCCCCAATTGTTATTGGTCCTATTTACGATAAATTTGAAGAAGCGAAAGATTTGGTTCGCTTAAAGGGTGCTGTAGTGGTAAACAACCAAAAAGAATTGAATGATTATTTAAACCGTGTTTTTAAAGACGAAGACCTAAGAAAACAGCAAGGAAATATTGCCAAAAAGTACATAACCAAACACACTGGCGCAACTACTATTATTACCAATTATATGGCGCAAAAATTAATGAAAAATGATTAGAGAAAAATTAGAAGGTTATTACCATGCCATTTTTGAAAAAGAATTGTTAGAAGAAATAATTGCAGTTGGAACGTATCGAAAAGTAAAGCAAGATGAGTTACTATTGGATATAGGTGATAATTTTGAATACATTCCCTTGATGCTGAGCGGCGCGATAAAAATTAGTCGTGAAAATGATAAAGGGGAAGAAATTGCACTCTATTTTTTAGAACATGGCGATACCTGTACCATCACTTTTGTAAGCGGTTTGCAAAGTTCAAAAAGCAAAATTAGAGGGGTTGCTGAAAAAGAATCGGAAGTCATTTTTATTCCGATTGAAAAGCTAGAAGCGTGGATGATTAAATATAAATCTTGGCGCTCTTATGTTATTGAAAGCTACAACATCCGGCTAAACGAAATGATAGAAGCTATTGATACTTTGGCTTTTATGAAGATGGATGAGCGAATTTTTAAATATTTATCCGATAAGGTAAAAATTATGGGCGACCCAATTTTACATACCACCCATCAAGATATTGCGATTGATTTAAATACCTCTCGTGTAGTAATTTCAAGACTACTTAAAAAGTTAGAAAATGACGGGAAAATTAAATTGTTTAGAAACAAAGTTGAAGTTTTACAGTACTAAATTGTAACAAACGTTACGCTCAACCAAAATTTTACTTTTAAGTTTGCAGCCTAACTAAAAAATATGGATTTACTATTACAACCTTGGCCGTGGTATGTGGCTGGCCCATTAATTGCGCTTTGCATGTATTTGTTATTTTTTTTCGGAAAAAAATTTGGTATCTCTTCCAATTTAGAAACGCTTTGTGCAATGGGAGGAGCTGGTAAATTTGCAGATTCATTAAAATTGGACTGGAAAAAAGAAAAATGGAATCTCATAGTAGTGCTGGGCATGGTTTTAGGAGGTTTTATTACCAACCAATGGCTATCTAATGAGGCCGCTATACAGTTGAATCCAAATACCGTAGAAGAGCTATCTGTTATTGGAATTGCCAATGCGGGAGAAAATATGGTGCCCAATGAGATTTTTGGACTAGACGTTTTATTTTCTTTAAAAGGGTTTTCTATTTTAATTTTAGCAGGATTTTTAGTTGGGTTTGGAGCCAGATACGCAGGTGGTTGCACTTCTGGACATGGAATTGTTGGGTTAAGTCAGCTATCTAAAGAATCTCTTATTGCAATCATTGGGTTCTTTATTGGTGGTATTTTTATGACTTGGTTTGTTTTACCTTATTTGTTTTAATGCGATGAAATATTTAAAATTTTTATTGGTAGGTATATTTTTTGGTATTGTTTTAAGCAAAGCTGAAGTAATCTCTTGGTTTCGAATTTATGAAATGTTCAAATTTCAATCCTTTCACATGTATGGCATCATTGGCTCCGCTGTTGTTATTGGAATTGTAATAATAACACTATTCAAATCAGGCAAACTAAAATCAATTACAGGCGATAGGGTTATTATTTCTCCTAAAGAAAAAGGAATAGCTAAAAATTTAATTGGCGGAATCATATTTGGCTTAGGGTGGGCCTTAGGTGGTGCTTGTCCGGGGCCAATGTTTGCATTGATTGGTTATGGTATTTTTAGTATTTTAATTGTATTATTTGGAGCCATTCTTGGCGCATTTGTATACCATAAATTTAAACATAAACTACCGCATTAATAAATAGCTCGATACTCGTTTTTGAGCACTTAATTTCTTAAATTTGGGGTTTCTCAACCTTAGAAACCCATATATGTTAGTCGATTCATTTGGCAGAAAAATTACTTATCTACGCTTGGCAGTTACCGATCGTTGTAACCTGCGTTGCCAATACTGTATGCCAGCGGAAGGGATAAAAATTGTAGAGAGAAAAGATTTACTCACTTTTAAAGAAATGTATCGCATTACCAGAGTTTTAAGTGAGCTTGGAGTAAATAAAATTAGATTAACTGGGGGGGAGCCTTTTGTAAGAAAAGATTTTATTTCTTTTTTAGATATGCTTTCGTTTAACGATAAATTAGACGAAATTAATATTACTACCAACGGTGCTTTAATTGCACCACATATCCCAAAATTAGAACAACTTAACATTAAAAACATCAATTTAAGTTTAGATACGCTTCGAGCAGATCGATTTTTAAAAATTAAGCGAAGAAATTTATTTCATGAAACTTACAAAGTGTTTGAAAATTTATTAGAAAGTTCGCTAAATTTAAAACTAAACGTAGTAGTACAATCTGGCTTTAACACCGATGAAATTGTTGATTTTGTTAGTCTTACTAAAGACAAAAATTTCGAAGTTCGGTTTATTGAAGAAATGCCTTTTAATGGTAGTGGCCAAAGAGATATGCAAGAAAATTGGGATTTTACTAAAATTCTGGCCGAAGTTCAAAATTCGTTCGAAAATATCAACGCCATAGCAACAAAAAAGTCAGCTACAGCTAAAAAGTTTCAAGTTAAAAACTTTAAAGGCACATTTGGTATCATTCCCGCTTTTACCCGAACCATTTGTAACGATTGTAATAGAATTAGAATTACAGCAACTGGTATGTTTAAAAATTGCCTGTTTGACGAAGGTGTTTTTAATATTCGTGATTTTATACGCCAAGGTGCTAGTGATGAACAACTAAAAAATTTATTTATAAATACAGTACAAAAAAAACCAAAAAACGGATTTATTGCAGAAGCCAATCGATTAAGCAATGGTGTCTCCGAAAGCATGTGGACCATTGGAGGTTAGGTTTCATTAGCTAACTCTCAATACGCAAACGGTTTATAGATTAAATAAATCCAGTAAATTCCAATTCCCGTTTGCCTTGTAAAAAGAGGCATAAAAAAATAAAAATGATTACCGTAAAACAAGCCATAACAACCATATTACATTCCGCAGAAAATTTTGGAGAAGAAGAGGTCTTATTGCATAAATCAGTAGGTCGAATTCTTAAAGAAGATATTTGTGCAGATAGAGATTTCCCTCCTTTTCATCGAGTTAGCATGGATGGTATTGCCTTACAGCACCAAACTTTTTTGACAGGTAAAAAAACTTATCAAATAGAAGGCATTCAAGCCGCTGGAGCGGAACAGATTGCACTTTCAAACCCAAATAATTGTGTAGAAGCAATGACTGGAGCTGTTTTACCTAAAAATACCGATGTAGTTGTACCATACGAGCTAATTTCCATAGAAAATGGTTGTGCTTCCCTAAATATAGATGCAGTAAACTATTTTCAAAACATTCATAAAAAAGGAAAAGACAGAAAAAAAGGAGCGCTTTTAGTAAAAAAGAACACTGTTATTTCTGCAGCAGAAATTGGCATTTTGGCTACTGTTGGAAAAGCAGAAGTTATGGTAGCGAAACCGCCAAAAATTGCAATCATTTCTACAGGAGATGAGTTAGTTGAAGTGCATGAAAATCCTAAAGAACATCAAATAAGAAAAAGCAATGTACATACCTTGTGGGCAGTTTTACAAGATCTAAATATTAAAAACGCAGATACTTTTCATTTTAATGATGATAAAACGATTTTACTAGAAAAAATAGAAGCTATTTTGCAAAATTATGACGTCTTACTATTTAGCGGTGCGGTAAGTAAAGGGAAATTTGATTTTTTACCAGAAGTATTAGATCAATTAGAAGTAAAAAAACAATTTCATAAAGTACAACAAAGGCCGGGAAAACCATTTTGGTTTGGAAAGAAAGAGAATAAAACGGTTTTTGCCTTTCCTGGAAACCCTGTATCTACCTTTGTAAGCTTTTTAAAATATTTTATTCCATGGTATAAAAAATCAATGGGTTTGCCTTTTGAAAATATGGCTTATGCTATTTTAGCGGAAACTGTAACTTTTAAGCCCAATTTAAGCTATTTTTTACAAGTTAAATTGGAAAACAAACAAGGAAAAATCTATGCCATCCCTGTATATGGAAATGGGTCAGGGGATTTGGCTAATTTAGCCGAAGCAGACGCCTTTATTGAATTGCCTAGTGAAAAAGCAGAATTTCTAAAAGGTGAAGTTTATCCCATTTTAAGGTATAGAAAACACATTTAAAAAATTAAGATTTTGAGTAATTTTACACATTTAGACAATAAAAACCAGCCAAAAATGGTAAATGTTGGTGCTAAGAAAATAACCCAAAGAAAAGCTACCGCAAAGGCTACCATGTTTTTAGGCAAAGAAATTATTGGCTTGCTTGAAAATAAAGAGTTGTACATTAAAAAAGGACCCGTATTTCAAACGGCAATTATCGCAGGTATTCAAGGCGTTAAAAAAACCGCTGAGTTAATCCCTATGTGCCATCCATTGCTGATTAATGGGGTTTCTATCACTATTGACATTATAAATACTACTCAAATTGAAATTATTTGCGCCGTAGAAATAGAAGGAAAAACCGGTGTAGAAATGGAGGCATTGACTGGTGTAAGCACAGCTGCTTTAACCGTATATGATATGTGTAAAGCTATTTCACAAAAAATAGTAATTCAAAAAGTGCAATTGGTAGAAAAAACAGGTGGAAAATCGGATATAAAAAATCCATAAAAATGGAAAAACATCAAAAACACAGCAAATTAGAAAAACGAAATTTTCAAAATTTTGCAAACAATGAAATTGCAATTTTAGGCACAAATTGCTCAAATATTAGCGATTTAGTGCAAAATATTGTTCAAAATCTTAAAAAAAAGTATAAAATTGGTTATTTAGATGCTTCGCATAAAGAAGCAACTTTAGCTCCAAAATTAGATACTTTCACATTTCATCATTCTGGTAATTTAGAGGTCATTGCTGCCGATAAAATGAATCGCTATAATGATAAAAATAAATTTTCAGCCTATGATTTTCTATTTATCAATGGCAATCATTTTGAAGGTAGTCAACAAATCTTAGTGTTAGATAATGACAAAGAGAAATCCGTATTAAAACGGTTAAACCAATTAAAAAACATTCAATTCGTCATTCTATTAAACCAGTCTTCTCAATTTTTTGATTTTTTGATCGAGGCTTATCCTACAATTAAAAACTTACATTGTTACGGTATTTCTGAAATAGACAAAATTGGCAGACATATAGAAAACTTAATCGAGCAAAATATCGCTCCTGTACAAGGTTTGGTTTTAGCAGGTGGAAAAAGTGAGCGTATGGGAACCGACAAAGGATTGTTGCAATACCATGGAAAATCACAAAGAACTTATGCTTTGGAGTTATTAAAAAAATCTAATCTAAAAACCTTTTTATCGGTTAGAAACCAGCAAGAAATTGAAATTAAAAAATGTATTGAAGATACCTTTATTAACCTCGGTCCCTTTGGCGCAATTTGTTCTGCATTTCAAAAAAATCCGAATGTAGCCTGGTTGGTATTGGCAACCGATTTGCCATTTGTAGATAAAAAAATAATTAATTTACTGCTTGAAAAAAGAAATCCGTCAAAAATTGCTACAGCAATTCAAGGAGAAAATAAAGATTTTCCTGAGCCTTTAATTACCATTTGGGAGCCAAAATCCTACCCTATTTTATTACAATACTTAGCACAAGGTATTTCTTGCCCGAGAAAAGTGTTGATCAATAACGAGGTAGAAATAATAAAAGTTGACGACAAGTTGATTAGAAACATCAATACCCCTCAAGAATTTGAGGCTGCCAAGAAAGAAATCAATGCCTAAAACCTTACACATATTAAATGGAGATGCTACCAAAGTCATTTTTGAAAAGTCTAGGCTTAAGGGAGACTTGTTAATTTGGAGAGAAATGCTCTGTGAAGGTGCATTAGATAAAGAAGTGGGTACAGATGCGTTTTGGAAAAAACGCTATACTTTTTTTGAAGATGAAGTTGGTGTTTCCAAATTGGATTATTTTGACAAAAGCCTCAAGGAAATTCTAAAAATTGAAAATATTGGCAATTATGAGGCGGTTGTACTTTGGTTTGAATACGATTTGTTTTGCCAAATAAATCTACTTGGAGCGATGGCATTCTTACTAAAATATTACCAAAAACACATCAAATTTTATTTGGTTTGCACCGGTAGAGAAAAAGGAAATCAGGATTGGAAATCCCTATCAGATTATAGTCCGGAGCAATATAATTTTTTATATGAAAACAGAATAAAACTCTCTCGAAACGATTTGCTATTTGCCAAAGAAGCTTGGGATGTTTATGTTACAAATAATCCTACCGATTTAGTTGCTTTTCCTTTTGATAAAAACAAAAAACTAGCTTATTTACAGCTAGCTATTCGTCAACATTTACATCGGTTTCCCAAAGAAAATGGTTGCAATCAACAAGAGGAAAAACTGCTCGAAATCATAGGTGAAAATCAATTCAATCATCATGAAATTATTAGAGAAATTTTACGCTGGCAAAATAAAGAAACGGTATACGGTTTTGGAGATTTGCAATACGATTTGATACTAAGTGCCTTAGAAAAATATTATACTATTAAGGAAGGAATTTACAGCTTAAATGCACTGGGAAAAGAAAAGTTAAAATGAATTTTACCAAAGAACAATTTTACAAACGGCAAACATTAGTTCAAGAATTTGGTGCTAGTGGTCAGCAAAAACTACAGGATGCAAAAGTGGTAATTATTGGTTGTGGCGGATTGGGAAATACTGTTGCGGCTTACCTTACTTCAAGCGGAATTGGAGCATTACATTTGATAGATTTCGACCAAATAGATATTACCAATTTACATCGACAAGTGTTTTTTAAGCCAATGGATATTGGTAAAAACAAATCCGAAATTTTAGCCAAACAATTGCAACAAAACAATCCGTTTGTAAGGGTGTCTTTTGCCAATCTAACCATTTCAAAATCAAATATAGCAACTCATTTAATGGCTTTTGATTATATAGTAGACTGTACAGATAGCCTTCCTATTAAGTATTTATTAAATGATTTTTGTGTGCTATATGATAAACCTTTGGTATATGGATCCTTACATAAATTTGATGGCTATGTCGCTAGTTTTAATATTTTGCAAAAAGAAGGAAGTCGATCGGCTAACTTAAGAGATGCCTTTCCTAAAATTCCTAAAAAAGGAATGCCAAATTGTGCCGAAGTTGGCACTTTAAACCCTATAGTTGGTATAGTTGGTTTGCTACAAGCCAATGAAGTAATCAAACTTGTATCGGGTATTGGAAAACCCATTCAAAATCAAATATTAATTTACAATAGTTTGGAGAATTCACAGTATAAAATGCAACTCCAACCTAATTTTAATAAGGCTAAGATTCAACTTATTTTTGAAAAAGAGCATTATCAAGACCCTAGCTGTACTTATCAAAAAGAAGAACTGTTAATTTCGGCGAAAGCCTTACAAGAAGATTTGTTACACAACAAAAGTAAATTAAAAATAATATCTGTAATTGAAGATGTACAAACCAAAATTCCGTTTGAAGCAGATTACAAGATTCCTTTATCACAATTAAAATTAGACAGCCTAAAATTTGATAAAAATAAAATTTATATTGTGGTTTGTAACAAAGGTATTTCAAGCTATATAGCTACTGAAAAAATTAAAAACACTTTTCCAGATTTAAAAATACTAAGCTTGGAAAACGGAATTACCCAATACTAAATGCAAGATCCAAAAGAATTTTATATTGCTGAAAAAGAGAAGTTTGAAAATGAATTTCAAACTTTAAAAAAACAAAGTGCTACGCTAAGCACCCTCCGTTTGCTTGTGTTTTTAGCCACTGCATTTGGAATTTATTTCTCGTTTTCCAATACTGTTATTGCCATAATCATCGCTTTTTTAGGAATAGGGCTGTTTTTATTTTTGATAATAAAACACACTGCTTTACACGATAAAAAAAATTTATGTGACAAATTAATCACCTTAAACCAAACAGAAATTGAAGTTTTGAAGGGTAACTATCAAAACCTAGAAAACGGTGCTGAATATATCAATCCACAGCACCATTTTAGTTTTGATATTGATTTATTTGGCAAGGGATCCTTTTTTCAATACCTCAACCGAACGGCAAGTTTAGAAGGTAAAGAAAACTTAGTACAATGGTTATGCGAAAACAACATCTTAAAAATTGAAGAGAAGCAAAAAAGTACCATAGAGTTAGCTAAACATCCCAAATGGCGACAACTTTATACTGCAACGAGCAGCTTAACCCAAGTGCAATTTCCTGTAAAGGATACTGTAAGTTGGATTCAAAATTATAAAAATGCAATTCCTGCTTTTTTTAATTATATCCCTAGCATTTTTACTGCTTTATCTGTAATACTTATTGCTCTGGTAAGTTTTGATAAAATAGCTCCTGCAGCGTTAGTTGTTTGGTTTTTATTAGGGTTGGGAATTTCAAGTATTTATCTCAAAAAAGTAAATGCTATTTATCAAAATTCCGATAAGGCCAAAGCTACTTTTAAGCAATATTTTAAATTGTTGCAACAAATTGAAGGTGCTCATTTTAAAACAGAATTGCTAAAACAAAAACAAGAAGCAATCCAATTAAAACAAGAAAAAGCAAGTGACATTTTTTATAAATTTTCAAAAATATTAGATGCCTTAGACCAACGAAACAACCTGCTTATTGCGGTTTTAGGAAATGGCTTTTTGCTAAGAGATTTATATCAGGCCAAAAAAGTGGAAAATTGGATCCATACCTACCATAATAAAGTGGAAAAATGGTTTGAGGTAATTGCTTATTTTGATGCAAAAAATTCAATGGCGAATTATGCCTTTAACCATCCTCAATCTGTTTTTCCTGAAATTGACCATGGAACCCATTTGATACAAGCCAAAAACCTTGGACATCCTTTAATTGATGTAAATGAGCGAATTGACAATAATTTTTCGATAGACAAAAAGCAATTTTTTATTATTACTGGTGCTAATATGGCGGGTAAAAGCACCTTTTTAAGAACCGTTTCTTTGGGTATAGTTATGGCAAATATGGGCTTACCCGTTTGTGCAGAAAATTTTGTTTATGTGCCTATTAAATTGATTACGAGTATGCGTGCCACAGATTCATTAGCCGAAGATACTTCCTATTTTTTCTCTGAATTAAAACGCTTGAAATTTATAGTAGATGAAATCAAAACTGAAAATTATTTTATCATTTTAGACGAAATTTTAAAGGGTACCAATAGCACAGACAAGGCCATTGGATCGAAAAAATTTGTTCAAAAATTAGTTGCATCAGAATCCACAGGAATTATCGCAACACATGATTTGAGTTTGTGTGAGATTGAAAAGGAATTACCACAAATTAAAAACTATTATTTCGACGCCGAAATTATAAATAATGAACTGCATTTTGACTACCATTTAAAATCTGGTATTTGTAAAAACATGAACGCTTCTTTTTTGTTAAAAAAAATGGAGATTGTTTAGTTTAGGGATGCGCGTTTACCCAAACTTCACCATCATCAAAATATTCTTTTTTCCAAATAGGAACCGTTTCTTTTAAAGTGTCTATGGCAAATTGACAAGCTGCAAATGCGGCCTTTCTATGTGCTGAAGAAACGGCAATAATTACGGGCACATCACCAATTTGTAACATTCCTTCTGCATGGTGAATTGCTATTTTATGAATAGAAAATTTATTTATCGCTTGAAGTGCAATTTTCTCCATTTCCTTAATTGCCATGCTTTTATAGGTAGAAAATTCTAGTTTAATTACCTTTTTGTTGCTTGTGGCATTTCTAACAGTCCCAACAAAAACTGCAATTCCTCCACAAGATGGATCTTGTACAAAATCATAAGCCTCTTGTAAGTTTAACTTTTTATCCGTTATTTTTAAGAAAATATTATTCATTTCTATTTCAATCAACCTCCGCTAACTGGAGGAATTATAGCAACGATATCACCATGGTTTAAAACCAAATCTTTATCGGCGTAAGCTTCATTTACAGCAACTGCATACTCAAAAATAGCCTCAAAATTAGAAAATTTTGAGGCAAGTTTTTCTTGCAATTGTGTTACCGAGGTATTGCTTTCTACCTCTATATTTAAACTACTTCGCTGGGTAATATCTTTGGCAATACCAAAAAACAAAACTTCTATTTGCATCTTTCTTACTTTGCAACAAAATTACCCGAAAAAAATGGAATAAAAAGTATTTCCAATTTATTTCCACCAAAGTAACACGAGTTACAGGTACTACATTTATTCTCTGTACTTTTGTTAAAAAATAAATTATATTGGATATTGCATTTTTGTAAATCATCCAACCATATAAAAAAGAATAAATGTTGCTTAAAATCTTTCCTTTTTTACAGTGGCTTCCGTTGGTTAAAAAAACTTGGAAACAAGATTTAGTTGCGGGATTAACGGGTACAGTAATTTTAATCCCACAGGCAATAGCCTTTGCAATAATTGCTGGTTTACCTCCAGTTTACGGGTTTTATACAGCATTAGTGGCTCCTGTAATTGCTGCATTTTTTGGTTCTTCTTATCATTTGGTCACTGGTCCAGCAACTGCTATTGCCATTGTGATTTATGCTTCTATTAGCAAAATTATAGACCCTGCCAACGATTTACAAGCCTATATTTCGTTGACCTTAGTATTTACCTTAATGACCGGTATTATTCAATTGGCCATGGGGATAGCCAAAATGGGAAAATTGGTAAATTTTGTATCGCATTCTGTTATTATAGGATTTACCGCTGGTGCAGGGTTTTTAATCGGTTTTAAACAGCTAAAACATGTGTTTGGGGTTGAAGTTCCCTCTGGAAGTACTTTTTTTGAAATTGGAAAACATATAATTTCTCACTTGAACGAAACCAATTGGTATGTTTTTATTGTAGCGGTAAGTACTATTTTAATTGCTGTGCTGGTAAAAAAATATATCAAACCATTGGCTAATTTTTATATGCTTATTGCCATGATTTTAGGCAGCATTATTGCTTTAATTTTAGGCGGCGCACAAAATGGAATCCAATCTATTGGTAATATATCGGCAAGTTTACCTCCTTTTGGTGTACCAAAAATAAGTTTAGAAAAAATACAACTGCTTAGTTCAAGTGCTTTTACTTTAGCCTTACTTGGTTTAATTGAAGCCGTTGCTATTTCGCGTTCTGTGGCTATTTCTTCCCACCAAAAAATAGACAACAACCAAGAATTTAAGGGACAAGGTTTGTCTAATATTGTTACCAGTTTCTTTTCAGGATTTGCTGGATCTGGTTCTTTTTCAAGAACCGCAGTAAATTTTCAAACAGGGGCAAAAACACCATTTGCTATATTTTTTACTACTGTTTTTCTAGGTATTTTATTGTTGTTATTTTCTAGCTTTACCTCTTTTTTGGTACAACCTGTATTGGGCGGAATTATACTTTTGGTAAGTTATAATTTGGTAGATTTAAAACACATTAAAAAAATTGTAAAAAGTAGCGGCAGAGAACTTATAGTGTTTGGGGTAACTTTTTTAGGAACCTTATTTTTCGATATTGAAGTTGCTATTTTTTCAGGAATTTTATTCTCTTTGTTTTTCTATTTAGAAAAAACCGCAAAACCAAATATCGCAGTTTTAGGGACTTTAAAAAGCCATAAATTTATCAATATTATACGTGATGATTCCATTAAAGAATGTCCGCAATTAAAAATTATACGTATTGATGGCTCTATTTATTTTGGAGCTATTGAGGTAATTTCTGATTATTTCAGAAAACTATACAATCAAGGCGATATAAAGCACGTGCTCATAGTAGCTAACGGTGTAAATTTTATAGATTTATCGGGTGCAGAATGGATTAGTAAGGAGGTTGAGAAATGGCAAAAAAGGGGTGGTGGCATCTATTTTAGCGGCTTAAAAATTGTAAGTCAAACTACCTTAATGAAAGGTGGATTTAGAGAAAATATTGGTGGGGAAAATTTTTTTAAAGATAAAAACACTGCCATTCATACCATCTATCAAAAACTAGATAAAAATATTTGTGCAAATTGTACTGCTAGAATATTTATCGAGTGTTAGCAATGGAGGGTAACTAGTGTTACAAACTAGACTAGGACAATTCCTTATTTTTGTACCCATAAAAATAAAAACGATGAAAGTAGAACAATTATATACAGGATGCTTGTCAGAAATGGCTTATTATATTTCTTCTAACGGAGAAGCTGCCATTATCGATCCTTTACGCGAAACGCAGCCTTATTTGGATATGGCTGAGGCCGATAATTCTAAAATAAAATACATTTTTTTAACTCATTTTCATGCCGATTTTGTTTCTGGGCAATATGATTTGGCGCAAAAAACTGGAGCAAAAATAGTTTTTGGTCCAAATGCCACAACAGAATATAAAATATACAACGGAAAAGATGGCGAAGAGTTTACAATAGGAAATATAACCCTAGAATTATTACATACTCCTGGGCATACCATGGAATCTTCCTCTTATTTATTAAGAGATGAAAACGGAAATACGCCTTATATTTTTACAGGCGATTGCTTGTTTATTGGTGATGTTGGCAGACCCGATTTAGCGGTAAAAACCGACTTGACACAAGAAGATTTGGCCGGGCATTTATT
>JAUIAA010000288.1 GCA_030425715.1 Bacteroidia bacterium
AGTAATTAACATAATTACCCCAGGTTGTCTATACGACGAGCCATCTAAAGCAACCACAGTAGCTACCACAGATTTCAAACCTATTTGTTGGGCTTTTAAAAAGGACTGTACTATTTTTTTAAATTCATGAGTCATTTTCAATGTTTTTCCGTTTGAATACTTCTTGCATCAGAAATTAAATGCGCAATAATTTTCCAAGATTCCGTTTTTTCAAATATTCTATAATGTGTGGTATTACGTGTTTCTAGTTCATTTCCTTCGCTTGTTTTCTGACCTTTTCTTTCAATGGTTGTGATTGCAAGGATTGATTTGAGAGATAATTTTTTAAATTTTAATGAAGTTTGCTGTGAATTTCCAGCCATCACAAAATCAAATCCAAATACTTTGGTTAAATACTGTTCAATATTAATTTTTCCAACCATACTAAACCCAAATGCATTAGTAAAATCGGCATCATCAGAATACCATTTTGCAGCTAAATTCGCATCTTTTATTTCCCATGCTTTATTCCAGTCATTAATCTTTTCGGATATTTCAGTGCTATCTTTTTCCGAAATATTCTGCGAATAAAATGGTTGAAACCCTCCAACAATACATATAAAAATAAACAACTTTTTCATTTTCAGGGTTTCATTATGTTACAAGAAAAGTAACTGATATTTATGTTAAATTCAAAAATTCTTTATTTTCAACAAACGGTTGCTTTAATAATCTTATTCCGGTAGCGGCTTTAATGGCATTGGCTACCGCGGCTCCTACTGGGGGTAATGCGGGTTCACCCAAACCTGTTGGAGCGATATCACTTTCGATAAAATAAGTATCTACCTTTGGAGTTTCCTTCATTCTAATCATTCTATACGTATCAAAATTTACAGAGGATGGTTTTCCTTGGTTAAAAGTGAAATTACCATACATGGCATGACCAATACCATCTAAAACGCCTCCTTCTACTTGATTTATTGCACCAGTTGGATTTACAACGATACCGCAATCTAGCACACAAGTAACTTTTTTAACTACAGGTAGTCCATTATCTAAAACAATATCAGCAACTTCTGCTACATGGGTGTTATGGCAATAATAGGCCGAGAAACCTTGGTAAACTCCTTTTTCTACCTTTCCCCAATTCGATTTTTCTACAACTTTATGAATTACTTTTTCCATTCTTTCTGCAGAGTATTGAATTTTCTCATCTTTAGTTCCTTTTACATTTTGTAATAAATCCAATCGCAGTTGCACTCTATCTACTTCCATTACTTCCGCCAATTCATCAAAAAAGCTTTGTTCTGCAAAGGATAAAAAGTTGGTGTATGGTGCTCTCCATGCTCCTGTAGTAATATTGCTTTTGTAATTAGCTACATCTACCTGATAATTTTCTATAGCTCCTGCTGGAAAAAAATTGGGAATTAAACCATACATATTCCCATTAATTGCAGCTTCTTTAAGATGGTATCCTGTTAGTTTCCCATTTTTTACAGATGCAGCAATTCTATATTTTATTGCAGGTCTATACACACCCGTAGCCATATCGTCTTCTCTGGTAGAGACCATTTTCACAGGTTTTTGAATGGCGTTAGAAATTTCGGCAGCTTCAAAAACAAAATCCCCATATAGCCTTCTACCAAAGCCCCCTCCCATTCTAGTCATTTCAACTTGTACATCTTCTAGTTGTCTATCTAGCATACTCGAAACAACTTTTGCGGCTTCTTCAGGGGTTTGTACTGGTCCAGCCAAATGTACTTTCTCAGGGGTAACGTTTGCAAAGAAATTCATAGGTTCCATACAGTTATGTGGTAAAAAAGGAGACTCATAGGTCCTTTCTAAAACTTTATCTGCTTCCGCAAAGGCCTTTGCTACATTGCCATCAGAGCGCATGGTATTAAATTGATTACCATCTAACAGATCTAAAAGAATTTTATCATGAGATGCAGTACTTTCTAAGGCAGTCTCTTCTTTCCAAACTGCTTTAAGGGCTTTTTTTCCTTGTATAGCTTCCCAAGTGGTTTTTGCTATTACCACTATTTTCTCATTACCATTGAATTGAGCGGTCCAGCTAATTTTGTCTTTTTTTAAATAACCCCTTGCCTTTTCACCTATAGTAATAACATCAATTACACCTGGTAAGGTTTTGGCTTCTGTAGCATCAAACGATTCAAGTACTTGTCCAAAAGCTGGGGCTCTTAACACAGATGCGTATACCATTCCATCCACCTTATAATCTAATCCAAACAATGGCTTTCCGGTAGTAATATTATCATTATCAACATTCTTAGCATCCTTCCCAATAATGGTGAAATCTTTAGGCTCTTTTACTTTTACATCTTTTGGCACTTCTAACTTCGCAGCTTCTTCCACCAATGTACCGTAGCCCAATTTATCGCCATTGGCATTTATCACAAAACCGTTTTTTGTAGTACAACTTGAAGAATCTACCGCCCATTTGGCTGCGGCAGCATTAACCAACATTTGTCTAGCCGTGGCCCCTGTTTGCCTTAACGGTTCCCAGTTTCGTCTAATGGATTGACTTCCGCCAGCCATCTGGCCTTGGTATTTTTTCGTATCTAAATTGGCTTGTTGCACAAAAACATTATCCCATGCTACATCTAGTTCTTCAGCAATTAGCATAGGCATTGAAGTTTTAACGCCTTGACCAATTTCTGGATTAGGCGAAAAAATAGTAA
>JAUIAA010000289.1 GCA_030425715.1 Bacteroidia bacterium
ATTTTGAATACTTGTTTTTACAATATACACACCGCTTTTTGGGATTAATTTGTAATCTTCAGGAATGTTTAAATTAATGGTTGGATAGTTAATGGTTCTGCCTAATCCTTTTCCTTTTACCACCTTTCCTGTAAGTAGATAAGAATAGCCTAGGTATTTGTTGGCTTTTTCAATTTCGCCATTTTCTAAAGCTTTTCTAATTTTAGTGGAACTTACCGAAACATTTTCAATCTCTTGTGCTGTAATTTCCTCCAAGTCAAAATTATAAATCTCTTTTAAAGAGGTAAGTTGCTTAAAATTTCCTTCTCTATTTGCCCCAAATTGATGGTCGTAGCCAATAATAAGCTTTTTAATTTTCAACTTTTCCACCAAAATGTTTCTAACAAAATCTAATGCTGGAATGCGGGAAAATTCTTCCGTAAAGGGCTCAATAACCAAATGGTCTAAGCCAAAATTGGTTAAAAGCTGAATTTTCTCTTCCATAGTGTTTAACATTTTAATATGGTTGCCAAACTGCAATACCTGCCTTGGGTGTGGAAAAAATGTTAAGATAATAGACTTGTCAGCAGCATGATTTTTACTGTTATTTAATTTTTCTATAATTTTTTGGTGCCCAATATGCACACCATCAAATGTGCCAATAGTTAGTATGGTAGAATGCTCTTTTTCGGAGAAGTTTTTTATGGAATAATGAACTTTCAAATTTTAAAATTTAATTGTTTCGTTAATTTTATTAATTATTTGAGGAATTTTTTCTACTTCAAAAGTAGTTTTTATGTCTAATTTATTCTTGTTGTTAAACAAAAATAATTTACCTGAAGTTACCGGAAAGTAACCACTACTACCTTTGCAATAACAAATTCTACCAAAAAGCATTTTTACATTTTGTAAATCTTTATCTTGTAAAATTATTTGTTTTTCATTGGGGTCAATTTCTAAATAGACATACTCAGTATAGTCACCATCTTGGGTGTTCTCAATTTTGTCTCTAGTAAATTGGTATTTGATAACCAGCTTGTTACCTTTTGTAATTTCGGGGTAGTATTTACCAAATTCATCTTGCTTAATTAAGAGTGTGGCATTTTTTTTCACTTCAAAAACACAATCACCACCTTCAGGGCAATTAATTTCCTCTAAGTAAAATTCACTACTATTAGACAATACAGGTTGCTTGGTAGCACAATTGACTAACATAAATAAAAGGAGTAGTGCAGAGATTGGTTTCATGGTTTAATATAATGATGGTATAATAATTGCGAGGCTTATTAAATATATTTATTAGATTTGTCCAACATTCCTCTTAGAATAATATTGTTGATGAAAAAAAATTACTTCAGATTTATTTTACTGATTTTTATGCTGCATAGCTGTGTAATTTTTGCACAACAAAAAAAATATTGGTCAAAAATAGACGAAGCAAAAATAGGCAATACTAAGCTGCAACGAAAGTTCAATGTTAAAAAATATCAAACTTTTGAATTACAATTTAAATCTATAGAAGATCAATTAAAGAATGCGCCAAATAAAAACACTTCTTTACAAAAATCAACCTTTACCATAGATTTTCCTGATCAAAATGGTAACATGCACACTTTTTTGGTAAAAGAAACTGCAGTTTTACATCCTGCATTGGCAAAAAAATACCCTAACAATAAAACCTATGAAGGGGTAGCTGTTGAAAATAAGGCTACAACCATACGTTTTAACACCAATGTTTTGGGCTTGCATGCAATGATTGTTGATAAAGATAGGAATGTGCAATACATTGATCCAGTATCTAGAGATAAAAATTTTTATAAAATATACGCTCGTAAGGACTTAGATATTTCCAATTTTAAATTTCAATGTTTTACGCAAAATTACCAAAGCTTACAAAAATCAAGTAGTCAATTTAAAATTGCGGATGATAAAAAATTAAGAACTTATCGATTAGCTTTGGCTGGTACTGGAGAGTATTCACAGTTTCATATCAACCAAGCTGATGCTGAAAATAAAAGCGATGCAGAAAAAAAAGAAATAGTTTTAGCGGCTATGACAACTGCAATTACACGCGTAAATGCGGTTTTTGAAAACGATTTGGCAATTACCATGCAGCTCGTTCCTAATAATACAGATATAATTTTTTTAGATCCAGACACGGATCCATATACCAATGATGACGGGAAGAAAATGCTGGGCGAAAACCAAACTACTTGTAATAATGTAATTGGAAGTGCTAATTATGATATTGGCCATGTATTGAGTACAGGTGGTGGAGGTGTAGCTAGTTTAGGATCAACCTGTATCAATACAAAAGCTAGAGGGGTTACAGGGGCAGGAAACCCTACTGGAGATTTTTTCTATTTTGATTTTATTGCACATGAAATGGGACATCAATTTGGTGCAAACCATACCTTTAATGGTAATACAGGTAGTTGTTCAGGCAATAGTAACCCTGGTACTTCTGTAGAGCCAGGAAGTGGTTCGACATTAATGGCCTATGCTGGAATTTGTAGTCCTCAAAATGTGCAAGAACATAGCGATTTATATTTTCATGTGGTTAGTATCAATGAAATTTGGGAAAATATTTCAAATGGTAATGGAAGCAATTGTGGTGTGGCAACCAATTTGGTAAACAATTTAAACGCACCTATAGTAGATGCAGGATTGGATTATATAATTCCAA
>JAUIAA010000290.1 GCA_030425715.1 Bacteroidia bacterium
GATCTACATTTCCATTTTTAATTCTTTGCAATCTTTTATCTGTTGCAATAGAATCTAATGCTTGTCCGCCTAAATCTAGTTGAACCCTGTTGTATAACTTTTGATAATCGGCAATATGATTGTCTAAAATAGTTTGGAACGCTTTATTTTTTAAGTTTTCTAATGTTTTGGTATTTACTTCTTTAAAATTTTGATGATAAAAGGAAGTGTTGCCAACAATATAAATGGTTGCCTCTTTTACGTTTTTAAGTTCCAATGCACCATTATTTGTTTCTACTGTTCCTTGATTTATTTTTACTTTCAATCGAGTTTCAAATTTTACACCAAAATCAATAGGGTAGGGCTTAGATTCTCTTTTGCCACCAAATTGTGTAACCATTCCAGTCATGCTAATTTCATCTTTTTTAGGATTAGAAATGGTTACTGTTGGATGTCCATGGTCTTCTGGTCTACTTAATTTTAAGTTAAAATCTATGCCGTTTTTATTTTCAGCGCTTAGTTGTATTACCAAAACATCCTCTACGGCTGAAGAAAAAACTTTTTCCGTAAATTTTGCACCGTTTGCAACATAAGAAGTGGTTACTAGGGCTTTGTCTAAACTTAGCGATCGTTTATAGTTTTCTATTGTTCTATTTTTAGGAAAATTAATAAATAGATCTCCCATGGTTTGATGCGATCTTAAAACCGTTTTAAAAGAGAATTTTTCAACTATTTCCTTATCAGCTTGGTGTACAGCATCATTTTTAATTAGTTGCCTGATTTCTTTTAGATCTTTTGGCGTACCTTTTGTAGCAGGCCAATCTGGTCCTCCGGCCCACATAGAATCTTCATTCAATTGAATTCTTTCCGTATCGGTGCCTCCAAAAACCATAGCACCCAATCTACCGTTACCAATAGGTAAGGCTTGCATCCAAGTTGTTGCTGGTTGTGCATACCAAATTAAATTTTCTTGTTCAATTACTTCTTCCTTTTCTGAGGTACAAGAAAAAACAGTAATTAAGCCATAAGCCAGTAAAAAAAGAAATGTTTTTTTAAAAATCATATCAATGAAAATTATAAGGTTTGCATGATTCCTAATTTTCTTTCTTCTTGCCATCTTCCTCTTGTAAAATCGGGGAATTTTACTGGAGTATTTCCCATTTGTATAGAGATTTGTGAAAGTGGGGTAATTACGGACCAATCTGCTCCATCGTATACATCCATATCTAAAGGTAAGCCTTTGTTTAAGCAATCTACCAATCTGTACATCATCACAAAATCCATTCCTCCATGTCCGCCATTTTTAGCAATTTCATCTTTTAAGCTATCCCAAATAGGGTGTTTGTATTTGGTAAAATACTCTTGATGTTCTTCAGCAGTTAACCAACCATGACCTTTTCCTGCAAAGCTCAATCTACTTGGATAACCTTCATGGTAACCCTTGGTTCCTGCTATCGCATTAATTCTGCTATATGGACGATAGGTAGCAACATCGTGTTGTAGTAAAATAGATCGACCTTTTGCGGTTTGAATTAATGTAGAATTCATATCGCCATGGGCAAATTTATCTTGCTGGTAAAATTCATTGTCTTTTTCTACAGTTTTGGCATATTCGGTAAGATTGGCTTCTAGTGAGCTCATAGAAACCAAATGTCCAAACCGATCTCCTCTTGCAATTCCCATATACTGAGCAACTGGCCCTAAACCATGTGTAGGATATAGATTACCGTCATATTTGATATGATGGCGCAAACGCCATTGGTTATAATAGCCAGTTTTGCTAAACATTAATTCTTTTAAATCGTGAATGTATGCTGCTTCTCCATGGGTAAGTGTGCCAAAAATGCCTTGATCTACCATTTGCAAAATGGCCAATTCTTCATCGCCGTAACATACATTTTCTAACATCATACAATTGCGTTGGGTAGCTTCGGCAGTATCTACCAATTTCCAACAATCTTCTACTGTAAAAGCAGCTGGGACTTCTAAGGCCACATGTTTGCCTTGTTGCATGGCATAAACACTCATCTCTACATGGTTTTCCCAAGGAGTAGAAATAATTACCAAATCAATATCGTCTCTTTGCAACATTTCTTTCCAGGAGTCTTTTGTGGCACTGTATTTTGCTACTTTTTTTACTCCTTTTGATTTTAAATAATCAATAGAATTTTGTGCATACTTATCTCTAATATCACTAATAGCAATAATTTTTGCTTTTTTACCCAAGGCTTCAACCAATTTAACATGCCCTGTACCTCTGTTTCCAACTCCAATAAAAGCTACGCGTACTTGTTCTATTGGGGCAACTTTTAAGCCAATTACCGATTTATTTTGACTCTTTCTAGGGGTAGAAATGTTTGCTACAGTTTGCTGTATTGCATCTGGACTTAAAGCATTTACATTGCCAACGCCTAATAAAGCACCAACCATAGCAGATGATTTTAAAAATTTTCTTCGATTAAAATTGTTAGAATTCGACATCATATTTTGTTTTAGTGTTTTTTGTAATCAATTGTTTATCCATTGGATTTGTTTCCAGTTTTGTGTATAGTCATTTTTTTGAGGTAACCCCGCTGTGCTTCTTCCATTTAAAATAATCTCTTTTAAATAACTTTTTAGTTCTATTACCTTTTCAGGATAATCCGCATAGATGTTTTTAGTTTCTGAAGGGTCTAACTTT
>JAUIAA010000291.1 GCA_030425715.1 Bacteroidia bacterium
CTCAGCGTCATTTGCTTGATTAGGAAAGCTTATTTTTTTCTCATAAAAACAGCCATTAATAAATAAAACACAAATAGAAATCAAAATGATCTTCATTTAAACTCATATCGATAATTTAACAATTTAGAGTATAATTTAAACATCTTGTTAGCAAGATTCATAAAAAAAATCTTATAAGAATTTTTTTTTATGTTAATTTAATTCTTTTTATCAAGGCTTTATCTAACGATTGATTTAACATATTTATGATCTTATCCTTACCAAAACTTAATTCTTCTCGCAAAGTAGATGAATTTAGTTTTACCAATAGTGTGTCGTTTTTTAAAACTACAGATTCGGTATAACTTGCCACCCCTTTTCCCATAACCTGAATCCAAGCTTCGTTTACAGAAATTTGATTCATACCTTTCTCTAATTTGTTTTCCACCAACATCTGTGGAATCAAATCTTTAATGGAAAGGCTATCGTTTTCTCTTTTTGCCATGTTTTTCTAATTTAAAGCAAACATTTTATAGCTCTGTTTTGTTTTCTTTATCAATGTCTCTGTTCTTTCTGCATGCGTATCCGAAATAAATAATTGTCCAAAATTATCATCGTTTACAATATCAATCAGTTGTGCTACCCTATTTTCATCCAGTTTATCAAAAACATCATCCAACAACAATATAGGTTTTAAATTGGTTTGTTTCTTAATAAAATCAAACTGAGCCAACTTCAAAGCAATTAAAAATGATTTTTGCTGTCCTTGTGAGCCTATTTTTTTTATAGAAAAATCATTTATCTTAAACAACAAATCATCCTTATGCAAACCAACAGAAGTATACTGCAACAATCTATCTCTCTGCAAGTTGCTATCTAACAATTCCTTAAAGTTATTTTTATCTAATTGAGTTTTGTAAGATATGGAAACATTTTCTAATAGGTCATTATCTCCAGTACTGTAAATAATATGATGGTATCTTTCCTTAAAAATTTCAATAAAATCTACAATAAATTTTTTCCTTTTTTCAAAAAGCTCATTTCCATAAACAATCAATTGTTCATTATACACATCAATATTTACCTGATCAAAAATATGATTAGCCGCAAAATATTTCAACAATGAATTTCTTTGCGATAAAATTTTATTGTAATTGAGCAATGATTTTAAGTAACTCTTATCGCTTAAAGCAATAATACCATCCATAAATTTTCGTCGCATATCACTCCCTTCCAAAATCAAATTGGCATCGGCAGGAGAAATGATTACTAACGGAATCAACCCTATATGTTCCGATAATTTTTCATACACTTTACCATTTCGTTTCACTACCTTCTTTGCCCCCTTTTTTAAGCTACAATGCACTTGCTCCTCTCTTTCATTTTTATGGTAAACCCCTTCCACTACAAAGAATTCTTCTCCATGTTTAATATTTTGACTAGCCACTGCATTAAAATAACCTTTGGTATGCGACAAATGGTAAATCGCATCTAAAGCATTCGATTTTCCTACCCCGTTATTACCCACAAAACAATTGATCTTTTTATCAAAATTAAAATCCGCTGCAGCGAAATTTTTATAATTAATGATAGATATTTTTTTTAGATACATGTTTGCTTAAAAATTCAAGGCTTATTTAAAATAGTAGGCTTATAAATTGAACTAGACAATATTTTATAACAAATTATTTTTCAAAGCATTATAAATTCGTATTAGGTTCAAACTCCCTCTTTACAAAAAAACGAAAATTAAGGTTAAAATAAGCCATACTTTTCAATAAAAATTTTATTTTTGCGCCATTAATAATTTGACTAATGGCGACATATAAAAAAAGAGGAAGTAAAGTAAAAAAAGCAGATCAAAATCCAATTGAAGACCACAGTACAACTGCGGAAGTTTTTAACACTTTAGACGAAACCGCTTCAAGATCAGAGCAGTGGGTTGAAAAAAACCAAAAAATTATTTTTGGAGGCTTGGTTACTGTTGCTGTAATAATTTTAGGTTATTTGGCATATAACAATTTTGTAGTCGAGCCAAATGAAATTGAAGCTGCAGATGAGTTGGCATATCCA
Source organism: Bacteroidia bacterium (assembly GCA_030425715.1). Classification (GTDB taxonomy): domain Bacteria; phylum Bacteroidota; class Bacteroidia; order Flavobacteriales; family Flavobacteriaceae; genus Lutimonas. The sequence goes on from JAUIAA010000291.1 coordinate 2,053, forward strand.
AAAAGCTATTTTGAACAAGCGCAAACCAATACTGCAGTGGCAGATTCTTTATACAACTTGAGCTTAAATGGAGCAGACGGAAAATATGGCTTAGTTGATATTGTAGATACTTACGGTAGCACCAATGCAGGAAACTTAGCCAAATATATGGCTGGAATTGCTTATTTAAAAACTGGCGATTACGAAAATGCAATAGATTATTTAAGCAAATTTTCTTCGGATGATGAAATTTTAAGTGCTTTAGCTTTAGGAAATATTGGCGATGCCTTTGCGGAAATTAACCAATTAGAAGATGCTTTAAAATATTATTTAGATGCAGCAAATGTTAAGGACAATAACTTTACCTCTGCACTATACCTATTCAAAGCAGGAAATGTTGCGATGCAATTAGAAAAGTACAGTGATGCTGAAAATTATTTTACAAGAATTAAAAACGAATACGGTACTTCGGATGAGGCTAGGATGATTAATATTTACATCCAAAGAGCCCAAGTAGCACAAAATTAATGCGATAAATATGGCAACTACAAATTTATCTGCTTACGATAAAAATACAATCCCAAATGCGAAAGATTTTCGATTTGGGATTGTTGTTTCTGAGTGGAA
>JAUIAA010000292.1 GCA_030425715.1 Bacteroidia bacterium
GTCGGCTCTTATCACTTTCCCTTCGCCAGTGGCATATACAGGAGTTCCTCTTGGCGAGGTAAAATCCATCCCTTTATGCATTTTTCTCGCCTTGGTAAACGGATCTTGCCTCCAACCAAATCCAGAAGCCATTCTTGTAAGGTCTTGTTTGCTAACTGGCTGTATTGCAGGAATTGCCGCTAATAATTTTTCTTTATCTTTTGCCAAATTGATAATCTCATCTAATGATTTTGATTGAATATATAGCTGTTTTGTTAAAACATCTAGATTTTTAGTAGCATCAATAATCATTTCAGAATTGTCAAACCCTTCTAAAGATTTGTATCTGTTTATTCCTCCAAACCCTGCTTTTCTCTGCTCATCTGGTATAGGATTTGCCTCAAAATAAACACGATAAATATTATTATCTCTTTCCTGTATATCTTCTAAAATCTTTTCGGTTTGCACCATCTTTTTTTGTAAAAGCTCATAGTGCAGTTTCATGTTCTCTAGCTCTCTATTTAAAACTTTTTGCCTTGGAGAATCAACAAACTGATAAAACACCAATACTAATAATGCCCCACAAATTGCTGAGGCCATTACGAATACAGCCGATCGTTTGAATTTATCACGTTTTCTTAACTCAATCTTTCGATAAGATAAAGTTTCTGAATCGTAATAGTATTTTACCTTCGCCATAATGTTTAATTATACTACTTTTGCAAAAGATTTTGATAAAAAATCAATCTCTATAGTGAACAAATTTACAATTTTTTTTATTAGTCCATCACAACATAATGTTAGCCAATTAAAATTTATTTATGACTTCTCAAGAAATTAGAAAACAATTTTTAGATTTTTTTGCTTCTAAACAGCATAAAATAGTTCCTTCTGCACCCATCGTTATGAAAGACGATCCTACTTTAATGTTTACCAATGCAGGAATGAATCCTTTTAAGGAATTCTTTTTAGGACAAAAAAAAGTGATAGATAATCGCGTTGCAGACACCCAAAAATGTTTGCGTGTATCTGGTAAACACAACGATTTAGAAGAGGTAGGTATGGATACTTACCACCATACCATGTTTGAAATGTTTGGCAATTGGAGTTTTGGCGATTATTTTAAAAAAGAAGCCATTCAATGGGCATGGGAATTGCTAACGGAAGTTTATAAAATTGATAAAAATAACTTATACGTTACGGTATTTGAAGGAGATAAAGAAGATGGATTAGGGTTTGACCAAGAAGCATACGACGATTGGGCAAAATACATTGATACCAACAGAATTTTAAACGGTAATAAAAAAGATAATTTTTGGGAAATGGGTGCTCAGGGTCCCTGTGGTCCGTGTAGCGAAATTCATATAGATATCCGTTCAGAAGCAGAAAAAGCAAAAATACCCGGTAAGGATTTGGTAAACCAAGACCATCCATTGGTAATTGAGATTTGGAATTTGGTTTTTATGGAGTTCAACCGAAAAGCAGACGGTTCCCTTGAAAAATTACCCGCAAAGCATGTAGATACCGGAATGGGTTTTGAGCGTTTGTGTATGGTTTTACAAAACAAACAATCTAATTATGATACCGACATTTTTATGCCGCTAATTAGAGAAATTGAAACCATAACAGATGCAAACTACGGAAAAGAAGAAAAAGTAGATATCGCCATTCGAGTTATTGCCGATCATGTTCGTGCAGTAGCTTTTGCCATAGCAGATGGGCAACTTCCTTCGAATAATGGAGCAGGATATGTGATAAGAAGGATTTTAAGAAGAGCTATTCGTTATGGATTTACATTTTTAAATACCAAAGAGCCTTTTATATATAAGTTAACCGATGTTTTAAGCGAACAAATGGGAGCAATTTTTCCAGAATTGAACACGCAAAAGCACCTTATTTATAATGTAATTAAAGAAGAGGAAAATTCATTTCTTCATACCTTAGATCAAGGGTTGTTACTGCTCGATAATATTATACAAAACACTAAAAGTACTATTGTTTCTGGCAAAAAGGCTTTTGAACTTTATGATACTTATGGTTTTCCTATTGATCTTACCGCGCTTATTTTAAGAGAAAAAGGCTTTGAATTGAATGAAGAGGAGTTTGCTGTTGAAATGGAAAAACAAAAAAGCCGCTCAAGATCTGCTGCAACTGTAGATACAGAAGATTGGGTTATTATAGAAGAAGATTTGGAAGAGGAATTTATTGGATATGATTACTTAAAAGCCGATGTAAGAATTACCAGATACAGAAAAGTTTCGTCTAAAAAAGATGGCGATATGTACCAATTGGTTTTTAATTTAACCCCATTCTACCCCGAAGGAGGTGGTCAAGTAGGAGACAAAGGCTATTTGGAAGAAGACAATGGAAATGTAATTTACATACTCGATACCAAGAAAGAGAATAATTTAATTTTACATTATACCAAAAATTTACCCAAAAATGTATCGCAAAAATTCAAAGCTGTAGTAGATGAAAAACAGCGCTATAGAACCGCCTGTAACCATACCGCTACCCACTTATTACACCAAGCACTTCGCACCATTTTAGGAACTCATGTAGAGCAAAAAGGATCTGCAGTACATTCTAAAAATTTACGGTTTGATTTTTCTCACTTTTCAAAATTATCTGATAACGAAATAAAAGAAGTGGAGCATTTTGTCAATGCTAGAATTAAC
>JAUIAA010000293.1 GCA_030425715.1 Bacteroidia bacterium
AAAATACATAGCAATGATAATACCAATGGCAGCTCCATGACTTGCTAAACCTTGGTAACCTGTAATTTCAAAAGGGTTAAACTTCACAGGCAATAATACTTCTAACGGATGTGAAAACAAAAATGCGGTATCGTAAAATAAAAAATGCCCAAGTCTTGCTCCTAGTAAGGTGGCAATTACCGTATAGATAAAAAGTGGATCTAACTTTTCAATAGATACGTTTTCATTCTTAAATATACGCTTCATAATTTGCAATCCCAATACAAAGGCTATTACAAACATCAAACTATAATATCTTATGGCAATGGGTCCAATTTTAAACAATTCTATATTTGGATTCCAGTTTATACTTAGGTAAGTCATTTTTTTAATTTAATCGGGTAAATATATAGCAATGTGCTAATAAAATCTATTTCTTTACAATTTATTTAAATCATTATTATGGTACAGGGTCATATCCTTTACCTCCCCATGGATTACAAGATACGATTCTCTTTATGGCAAGCCAACCACCTTTTAATACGCCGTGCTTTTGTAATGCTTCAATTGCATATTGGGAACAAGTTGGACTATACCTACAACTAGCTGGTGTATAAGGCGATATTGCCGCTTGATAAAACCTTACCAGCAATACAAATGGGTATATGAAAACTTTTTTCAAAAATATTCTAACTAATTAATACTGTATTTCGTACCCTCTTTTCCATCTTTTAACTGAATACCAAGAGCCAAAAGTTCATCTCTTATTTTATCGGATAGTGCCCAATCTTTATTTTCTCTAGCTTGGTTTCTTAATGAAATTAGTAACTCCACTACCCCATCTAATTTATCCGAATTATTTCCTGCTGCCGACTCTTTTTCTAAACCTAGCACATCAAAAACAAACGCATTTATGGTAGATTTTAATAATTCTAAATCTTCCTTAGAAATGGTTTCCTTTTGGCTATGAATTAGATTTATCCACTTTACTCCTTCGAATAAATGTGCAATTAAAATTGGGGTATTAAAATCATCATTCATCGCTTCGTAACATCTGTCCTTCCATTTTTCAATAGCAACAGTAGAGTTGTTACTTGGAGATAAATTATCTAACAATTTAATCGCATCCATTAACCTTTGGAATCCTTTTTCTGCAGCTAAAATGGCATCATTAGAAAAATCTAATACACTTCTGTAATGTGCTTGCATCATAAAAAAACGAACTACGCTTGCGCTAAAAGATTTACTTAAATTTTTATTATTACCCGTAAATATTTCTCCAGGTAAAATATTATTACCTGTAGATTTAGCCATTTTTTTACCATTTAAGGTAAGCATATTTCCATGCATCCAATAACGAACTGGCGACACATGATTACATGCCTGAGCCTGAGCAATTTCACATTCATGGTGTGGAAATTTTAAATCCATCCCTCCTCCATGGATATCAAATTCTTCTCCTAAATATTTGGTACTCATTACTGTGCACTCTAAATGCCAACCAGGAAATCCAACTCCCCAAGGAGATTCCCAGCGTTGTATATGTTCTGGTTCTGCTTTTTTCCACAATGCAAAATCCTGAGGATTTTTTTTATCAGATTGTCCATCTAATACTCTGGTGTTTTCTATAGCATCTTCAATATTTCTTTTGGAAAGGACTCCATAGTTTTCTGTTTCATTGTATTTTAAAACATCAAAATAAACAGATCCATTTACTTCATAAGCCAAGCCGTTAGCAATAATAGTTTGAATCGCTTTAATTTGTTCTAAAATATGACCCGTTGCAGTTGGTTCTATACTTGGGGGCAAAAAATTGAATTTTTCTAAAATCTGATGAAAATCTACCGTATATTTTTGTACAATTTCCATTGGTTCTAATTGCTCCAATCTTGCTTTGGTAGATATTTTATCTTCACTTGCATCATCTGTTAAATGCCCTGCATCTGTAATGTTTCTAACATATCTAACCTTATAACCTAAATGCAAAAAATACCTGTAAATCATATCAAAAGACATGAATGTTCTTACATTACCAAGATGCACATTACTATACACTGTTGGCCCGCATACATACATACCAACATAACCGTCTTTTAGGGGTTTGAACTTCTCTTTTTGGGTAGTTAAAGAATTATAAATGGTTAAAGTTTGCATAATAAAAGTGGTAATATCTCTTTTTTTTGATGATGTCAAAGATACTTAACTTAAATAAAAAAGCGCCCAAAAAATACATTTTTAGGCGCTAAGTTTACCAAAACAATCAATTATTTTGACATGCTAACTTTACAGTAATCTACGTTTAACTTTAGATTTGCATTTTTAGGTATTTTTAGTTTGATTAATTTTTTCGATTTTCTTTTTTCTCGCTCTTCTAAAATACTTTGGATTTTTGCTTCGTGCTTTGACCTATTTTTCTCGAATAATTCCCGATGCTTTTCAGCTTTCTCCCTATGAATTTCAGCCATTTCTTGCGCGTTTTTTAACTGAATTTTCATTTCTTCGCTTTGCAAAACCTTTAAACTTTCTTGCAATTGTTCATTCATCTTTTTCATATTTTCTTGCATGGACTTTTGCCATTCAATCATATAACTTTCATCATCTTTATATTTTTCAAAATCAAAATGTAAAGAATCAGCATCGAAATTCATTGCCATCTCTGGAAAGTTTTCA
>JAUIAA010000294.1 GCA_030425715.1 Bacteroidia bacterium
AAAATTATTAGCCATAGCTGAACAGATAAAAGATAGTGATAATTGGAAGGAAACAACCAATGAAATGAAGCGCATACAGGCTGAATGGAAAAAAATTGGTCATGTACCACGCTCTGAGTCTGATAAAATTTGGAAACAATTTAAAGATGCCTGTAACCACTATTTTGATAGATTACACCAAATTCAGGATAACGCGAACAAGGGATTGGTAGAAGTGTTTAACCAAAAGAAGGAATTGTTAAGCGAGTTTAAAACAAAAGTAGAAGAAGAGGCCGAATTCACTATAGATTTGGTAAACTCTTATATTGAAAACTGGAAAGGACTTGGTGCAGTACCTGATAAAATGAGACATATTGAGGGTAAATTTAGTAAAGTTTTAGACCATGCTTATAAAAAACTAAATATGGATAAGAACGAAGTTGCTCAATTGAAATTTCAAAATACAGTAGACAGCTTTGTTGCTCAAAACGATAGTAGAAAATTATACAATGAACAACTATTTGTACGTAGAAAAATTGATGAAATTACAAAAGAGATCAAACAGTTAGAAAATAATATTAGTTTTATTTCAAACGCTACTGAAGACAACCCTTTGGTTAAAAATGTTTATAAAAGTATAGAAAAACACAAAGAGCAATTGCAAATTTGGCAGGATAAACTCAATTATTTAAAAAAAATAGAGATATAATAAAAATCCCGTGAAAACGGGATTTTTATTGCTTTTTATTTTCTTCAAAAGCATTCTTGTTATATTTGTAAAACCATTAAAACAGTAAAATATGTCAGACGATAAAAAAGTGATTTTCTCCATGAGTGGAGTAAGTAAAACTTATAAAAGCAGTAACAAACAAGTATTAAAAAATATTTATTTAAGCTTTTTCTACGGAGCTAAAATAGGTATTCTAGGTCTTAACGGATCGGGTAAATCTACTTTGTTAAAAATTATTGCTGGATTAGATAAAAATTACCAAGGAGATGTTGTATTCTCTCCAAATTACACGGTTGGTTATTTGTCACAAGAGCCAGAATTAGACGATACCAAAACCGTATTAGATATTGTAAAAGAAGGAGCGGGAGAAACGATAGCTATATTGGACGAGTACAATAAAATAAACGACATGTTTGGTTTGGAAGAAGTGTATTCTGATGCAGATAAGATGGAGAAACTAATGGCCAAACAAGCAGAATTGCAAGATAAAATTGATGCATTAAACGCTTGGGAATTAGACAATCAGTTGGAAGTAGCTATGGATGCTTTACGCACCCCAGAAGGAGATACGCCAATTAAGAATTTATCGGGTGGGGAGCGTAGAAGGGTAGCACTTTGCAGGCTATTATTACAGCAGCCAGATGTGTTGCTACTAGACGAGCCAACCAACCATTTAGATGCAGAATCTGTAAATTGGTTAGAGCATCATTTGGCACAATACAAGGGAACCGTAATTGCTGTTACCCACGATAGGTATTTTTTAGACAATGTGGCTGGATGGATTTTAGAACTAGATAGAGGAGAAGGTATTCCCTGGAAAGGAAATTATTCTTCCTGGTTAGAGCAAAAATCGCAGCGATTGGCAAAAGAAGAAAAATCAGCCTCTAAAAGACAAAAGACATTAGAAAGAGAATTAGAATGGGTTAGAATGGCACCTAAAGGACGTCATGCTAAATCTAAAGCACGTTTGGCAAATTACGACAAATTAATGAGCCAAGACCAAACCCAAAAAGAAGAAAAATTAGAATTATACATACCCAATGGGCCTCGTTTAGGTAATAATGTGATTGACGCCAAAGGTGTCTCCAAAGCATTTGGCGATAAATTATTGTATGAAGATTTAAACTTTAGCTTACCTCCAAACGGTATAGTAGGTATTATTGGACCCAATGGTGCTGGTAAAACCACAATTTTTAGAATGATAATGGGGGAAGAAACTCCAGATAAAGGAGAATTTACCATTGGTGAAACGGCTAAAATTGCTTATGTTGATCAAACACACTCCAATATTGATCCCGAAAAAAGTATATGGCAAAATTTTTCGGAAGAGCAAGATTTAATTCTAATGGGAGGGAAACAAGTAAATTCAAGAGCTTATTTAGGTAGGTTTAATTTTAGTGGTTCGGAACAAAATAAAAAGGTTGCAACACTCTCAGGTGGAGAAAGGAACCGTTTGCATTTGGCAATGACTTTGCGAGAAGAAGGTAATGTATTACTTTTAGATGAGCCTACTAACGATTTAGATGTAAATACTTTAAGAGCGTTAGAAGAAGGTTTAGAAAACTTTGCAGGTTGTGCTGTAATTATTTCACATGATAGATGGTTTTTAGATAGAGTTTGTACCCATATTTTAGCATTTGAAGGAGATTCTCAAGTATATTATTTTGAAGGAACCTTTTCAGAATATGAAGAAAATAAAAAGAAAAGAGTGGGAGGAGATTTAATTCCGAAAAGAATTAAATACAAAAAGCTAACTAGGTAATTGAAATGCCAAATTCAAAGGTTAAAAATATTAAATCCGAAGTATTATCTAACAATTGGTATACCTTAAATAAAATCACTTTTGACTATCAAATGCCTGATGGCACCTGGGTAAACCAGGCAAGAGAATCTTATGATAGAGGTAATGGTG
>JAUIAA010000295.1 GCA_030425715.1 Bacteroidia bacterium
ACATCTATATCCCAATCATCCAAATCTTTTTGTATTTCTTTTTTAGAAATACCTTCGGCATACATTATTGGTTCAATTTGCACTTTATTTTTATCCCATTCTTCTATTTCAATTTCAATAAAAGAGGCGTTTAAAACAATATCAGCCCCAGCTTTTACATCATAGGATTGGATGGGCTTTTTGAGTTCTTGAGACATTCCTAAAATAGGAGTTAACATAAAGAAACAGCCTAATATTTTATACAGTAACTTTTTCATTTGTATTTGATTTTGTTTTGTTTATTATGGTTTTTAGTTCAATTAACAATTGTAATCGCATTTGTAAATTATCAATTAGTTTATTTACTACCACTTCGTTTATTTCTTTGGTTTTCAATTCGTTATTTATATTTTTATACTCTTTTGTAAGTTTTTCAATTTTAGACAAATACTTATTTAATACAGCTCGATTTTCTTTAGAGACTTTTAAATTAGCCAACTCATAGTTTATCGCCGTTAGGTAATAATTTTCAATTTTTTTTAATTCTGGCGAAATCTCATTATTTACAGGGGTTTTTACTAGTTGTTTTTCTGGAATTACAGGTTTATTACTAGTACTTATCGCGAAATACCCTATGCCCAATAAAACAATAATAGATGCTGCTACCATCCAAAATTTAGCTGTACTTTTATTTGCTTTATGCAATTCATTATCTAACTTATCCATAAAATCAATTCTATGATTTTCTGGAAGTTCTCTATGAAATGTATCCTTATGCTTTGCAATTAATTTTTCAAAATCTTCTTTCATGACACTTGTTTTGTTAAAAGTTCTTTCAGTTTAGATCGTCCTCTCGATAATAGTGATCTAGAGGCTATCTCTGTAATGTCCAATATTTGTGCAATTTCTTCATGGTTATAGCCTTCTATTAAAAATAATTTGGTAACATTTTTACATTTTGATGGTAATAACTCTATTGCTTGATAAACCATTTTTAGCTTTTGTAATTGCTCGTCTTCCTCATTAGTTTCGAGTGGTATTTGGTAAATACTTTCTTGTAATTCAACGGTTTCAATTTTTCTTTTCTTTAAATAATCCAAACTTTGGTTGATTACAATTCGTTTTAACCAAGCACCAAAACTTGCTTCTCCATTATAGGTTTCAATTTTTTTAAATGCCTTAATAAAAGCATCTTGCATTACATCTTGTGCAACTTGATCGTCTTTGCAAAAATTAAATGCAGTTTGAAACATTGCCTTTGCATATTGATCGTAAATCTGCATTTGAGCAATCCTATTATTACCCTTACATTGGTTTATCAGGCGCAGCTGTTGATTTTCTTTCATCTGATGATTTCTACTACTTTAAATACGACTAAGAATCCTCTTCGTTGCATTTTGATTCATTTTTTTCAAAATTTGATTTGAAATACGCAATCGCGATTTAAATTCCTTAAATTTACAATGATTATTTTACCTCTATAAATGATTAATCCGAATACATCAAAAAAAATAAATAAACTTCCAAAACCTAATAATAAGCAATTATTAGAAGGTATTTTAAATTCAGATCGAACTGCGTTAAGTAGGGCCATTACTTTGGTGGAAAGTGAGTTAAAAAAAGATAGAAAAAATGCAAATCAGTTGTTACAAAAATGCCTCCCGCATAGTGGAAACTCTATTAGGATTGGTATTACTGGTATTCCAGGAGTAGGAAAAAGCACTTTTATTGAAGCTTTGGGCAATCATTTAATTGATTTTGGTAAAAAAGTAGCAGTTTTAGCTATAGATCCAAGTTCTTCTATAAATAAAGGAAGCATTTTAGGAGATAAAACTAGAATGGAAAGTTTGGTAAAGCAAAACAATGCCTATATACGACCATCGGCAGCTGGTAACTCGCTAGGTGGGGTTGCAAAAAAAACCAAAGAAAGCATTCTTTTATGCGAAGCAGCAGGCTATGATGTTATTTTAATTGAAACAGTTGGTATAGGTCAATCGGAAACTTTAGTGCACTCTATGGTGGATTTCTTTTTATTGTTAAAAATTGCTGGTTCAGGAGATGAATTACAAGGTATGAAAAGAGGAATTATAGAAATGACCGATGCCATTGTAATCAACAAAGCTGATGGTGATAATGTGAAAAATGCACAATTGGCTAAAAAAGAATTTCAAAAAGCACTGCATTTATACCCACCTAAAGAAAATCAGTGGATTCCTAAAGTACTTACTTGTAGTGCTATTCAAAACCTAGGAATTGAAGCAATTTGGGAGCTAATTTTAGAGTTTATTTATTTGGGAAAGAAAACTAATTATTTCAATTCCAATAGAATAAATCAAAATAAAGAATGGTTAAACTATCTTATTTCCAACCAATTGCTTTACGAATTTGAAAATAATGAGCAAATTTTAAAAAATCTTCCTCTTTACTTAGAGAAAATTCAAAACAATGAAATTACTCCTTTTATCGCTGCAGAAGAATTAATGCAATTTTTTAAATAATTTTAACGTTTTAGGCTATGATTTTGTTGTGGTTAAGTGTAATAGTTAAGATTTAATCTGACAATTTTAAATAAATTATAGCTATTGTTGGCATTAGTACTATTTAGTCCACAAATGTTTCTTTTATTACTTCTTT
>JAUIAA010000296.1 GCA_030425715.1 Bacteroidia bacterium
AAAAATGGAAAAAAACACTGCAAGGTGCTTTTCATTATTCTGGCGAAAAATTGACCAAATTACACGTAGATTATGGGGAGTTTTTAGGAGAATTGATACGAGAATTTATGCACGAAAAATCTATTAAAAAAGTAGATTTTATTGCCTCACATGGACACACTATTTTTCATCAGCCTAAACAAAATTACACCTTGCAAATTGGTAGTGGGGCGCAAATTGCTGCCCTAACAAAAATCAAAACCATATGCGATTTTAGAGTGCAAGATGTTGCTTTTGGAGGGCAGGGAGCTCCATTGGTACCCATAGGAGACCAACTTTTGTTCTCTAATTATGATTTCTGTTTAAATTTAGGTGGTTTTGCAAATGTATCTTTTGAAAAAAATAACCAAAGGCTAGCTTTTGATATTTGTCCGGTAAATATCGTTCTAAACCATTATACTAGAAAAGTGGATTTGGAATTTGACGATAAAGGACAGTTGGCAGCTAGTGGAGAGGTCAATGTAGAATTATTCAAAAAGCTAAATAGTTTAGCATTTTACAATGCTGAGCAACCAAAATCTTTGGGCTATGAATTTGTATTAAAAACTATTCTGCCTATGATTGATCAATTTAATTTAAATCTAAAGGATATACTTTGCACTTTTGTAGAGCATAGTGCTTTGCAAATAGCTAAAACATTAAATACAAATATTATACATAAAAACGCTACTGTTTTGGTAACTGGTGGTGGAACTTTTAATAATTATCTGATAGAGCGTATTGGCGTACACAGTAACCCAAAAATTACAATACCTACTAATGAAATTATTACATTTAAAGAAGCGCTTATTTTTGCTTTTTTAGGAGTTCTAAAAGATGAAAATCAACCCAATTGTTTAGCAAGCGTAACAGGTGCTAGCAAAGACCATAGTAGTGGCATTATTTTTAATCCATAACAATTCAACAAAATTAACAAAATGAAAGATTTACTAAAAAAATATGAAGACAAAGCTCCAGAAATTGTTTTTCATTGGAGAGATCAAGAAACAGAAGCAGAAGGATGGACGGTGATAAATTCTTTACGTGGAGGTGCTGCTGGCGGAGGGACAAGAATGCGTAAAGGTTTGGATATGAATGAGGTGCTTTCGTTGGCTAAAACGATGGAGGTAAAATTTACGGTGTCTGGTCCAGCCATTGGAGGCGCAAAATCGGGTATTAATTTTGATCCAAACGATCCTAGAAAAAGAGGGGTGTTAGAACGCTGGTATAAAGCAGTTACACCCTTGCTAAAATATTATTATGGTACCGGTGGGGATTTAAATGTTGATGAAATTCATGATGTAATTCCTTTAACAGAAGAATCAGGAGTTTGGCATCCGCAAGAAGGGGTTTTTAATGGTCATTTTAAACCTACAGAAGCAGGTAAGATTAATAGGATTGGACAGTTGCGTCATGGCGTAATTAAGGTAATTGAAGATGATAGGTATTCACCCGATTTGTCAAAAAAATATACAGTGGCAGATATGCTTACAGGTTACGGTGTTGCCGAAGCGGTAAAACATTATTACAATATTTATGGCGGAAATTTACAAGGAAAAAGAGCTATAGTGCAAGGGTTTGGAAATGTTGGTTCTGCGGCAGCTTATTATTTAACCCAATTAGGGGCAAAGGTAGTTGGAATTATAGATCGTGTTGGAGGGGTTATCAATGAAAACGGATTTTCTTTAGAAGAAGTACGTACTATGTTTTTAAACAAACACGGTAACATGTTGGTGTCGGAAGAGTTAATTCCGTTTGAAGAAATAAACGAAAAAATTTGGTCTTTACCTGCAGAGATTTTTATTCCAGCAGCAGCTTCTAGATTGGTTACTAAAGACCAAGTAGAACAAATGATCAAAACGGGATTAGAAGTAATTTCTCCAGGTGCGAATGTTCCTTTTGCAGATACCGAAATTTTCTTTGGTCCAATCATGGAATATACCGATCAACAAGTAAGTTTGATACCCGATTTTATTTCAAATTGTGGAATTGCAAGAGTTTTTGCCTATTTGATGGAAGCAAGAATTGATCTACCTATGCGAGATGAAGCTATATTTAACGATACTTCAAGGGTAATTGAAGAAGCTTTAAATAAAGCACATGATTTGCACCCATACAAAACAGATATTTGTAAAACTGCCTTTGAAATTGCTTTACAAGAGTTGATATAAATTGTTATATTTATCGTCTTAAAAAATTATTAAATGGAAACAGTAGTAGTAATCGTATTTGTACTGGGTTATTTAGCAATTACCTTAGAGCATAATTTAAAAATAGATAAGTTAATTCCTGCATTGGCAATGATGGCTGTGTGTTGGGCAATAATTTCGTTAGAGCATTTAGAGGTTTTTGAAGTAGATGCTTTAAATCATACACTTATTCCTGCTCATTTAGAAGAAATGCTTTTACATCATCTTGGTAAAACATCTGAGATTCTAATCTTCCTTATTGGAGCGATGACCATAGTTGAAATTATTGATTATTTCAATGGTTTTTCTACCATAAAAACCTTTATTAAAACTAAAAGCAAAAAACGAATTCTTTGGATTTTTGGGTTTTTAGCTTTTGGTTTATCTGCAATAATTGACAATT
>JAUIAA010000008.1 GCA_030425715.1 Bacteroidia bacterium
GGTAAAAATTGAGTACACTCCTACTGAAGATGATATTATAAGAAAAATTGAAGTAGGAAATGTGTCTATGCCTAGTAGAAACTCTCTAATTACTGGTGCACAAAACCTTTTTGGAGCAAAAACGGAATTGCAATTTGGTAAAACTACTGTTACCGGTATTTTTTCGCAACAGCGTTCACAAACCAGAACCGTATCTGCAGAAGGTGGTGAGCTAATCAATGAATTTGATTTACGTGCAAGTAATTACGATACCAACCGACACTTTTTTATCGCACATGAATTTAGAGATAATTACGACAATGCCCTTTTAAAATTTCCATTAATCAATAGCACCGTTAATATCACTAGAGTTGAAATTTGGGTAACCAATAGAAATTCACAAACCGAAGGAACGAGAAATATTGTAGCGCTTGCTGATTTAGGAGAAAATAATCCTAGTAATATTGGTCCTGCAAATGTCACCCCAAATCCTGGTGCTAAAGACCCTTCAAATGAAGCAAATGATTTAAACAATTTGTTAACACTTAATGGTCCCATTAGAAATATCTCAACCGTAAGTTCTGCTTTAGCACCCTATAACATGTCGCAAGGCAGAGATTATACTATTTTAGAAAATGCGGTTAAGTTAATTCAGGGTGTTGATTTTGAGCTAAATGCTCAGCTGGGATTTATTAGTTTAAATCGCCGTTTAGCGGAAAGTGATGTGTTAGCCGTTGCTTATGAATACACCGAGGGACAAGAAGTGTTTCGAGTAGGTGAATTTACTGATGCTGGTGTGGTTGCACCAGACAACTTAGTAGTAAAAATGTTAAGAAGTGAAATTATCAATCCAAGCATACCGATGTGGGATTTGATGATGAAAAATGTTTACGAAATTCCTGGTGCGTTTCAATTACAAAAAGAAGGATTTCGATTGGAATTAATGTACCAAGATGATGAAACTGGTCAACCAGTAAATATTTTACAAAATGCGGTTACCACAGGAATAAACGATAAAACTATTTTAAATTTATTAAGATTAGATAGATTAGATCAAAATAATAATGATTTACCCGAAGGAGATGGATATTTTGATTTTGTCCCTGGTATAACCATCAATCCGAAAGGAGGATATGTTATTTTTCCAACTGTGGAACCTTTTGGGGAGTATTTAGACAATATTCTTTTACCACAAGATGACGTATATATATTTAATGAGCTATACGATAGAACCCAAACAGAAGCACAAAACGATTTTCAACAAAAAGACAAATATCTTATCAAAGGACATTTTAAATCCGATGGTCAAAGTGGTATTCCATTAGGAGCTTTTAATGTGCCTCGAGGTTCGGTTAAAGTTACTACGGGTGGTAGAGAATTGTTAGAAGGGGTAGATTATGTTGTAGATTATAATATTGGAAATGTACAAATTATAAACCCAAGTTTACTTGCTTCTAATGCTCCAATTCAAGTATCTGTAGAGAATAATATCGGTTTCAACCAGCAAACCAGAAGATACATGGGAGTAGATGTATTGCATGTTTTTTCTGATGAATTGGCCATTGGGGGAAGTATCATTAATTATAACGAAAAACCGATAACGCAAAAAGCCCAATACGGTTCTGAACCCGTAAGTAATACTATTTTTGGAGCCTACCTTACCTTTAAAAAGGAGGTGCCTAAACTTACCAAATGGGTAAATAAATTACCTAATATTGATACGGATGTCAATTCGTATGTATCGGTTAGGTCTGAAATGGCGTACTTACTACCCGGAACACCAAAAGGTATAGACCAAGAAGGAGCTGCAACCTCGTATATAGACGATTTTGAAGGTGCCCAAATTCCGTTGGATATGAAAGCACCAAAACAATGGTTTTTGGCAAGTACACCCCAAGGACAAAGTGGCGATTTAGACTTTAATAACGGAAATTTAGCACCTGGTCTACCAAGTGCCCTACGATCAGGAGCAAAACGATCTAAATTTGCATGGTATAATATTGATAGATTGTTTTATGGATCTTCTCTAAAACCTCAAAATATCAATAACGAAGAGCTTTCAAGAGCAGAAGTTAGACAGGTAAATTATAATGAACTATTTCCTGAAGTAGAGTTAGATATTACCCAATCTAATATTATAAGAACATTAGATTTAGCCTATTTTCCTGCAGAAAGGGGTACCTACAACTATGACGATAGTTTTAATGCCGATGGCAAATACATCAATCCGGAAGACAGATGGGCAGGTATTACCAGACCGTTAACTACTACCAACTTTCAACAGGCAAATATTGAATATGTACAATTTTGGATGATGGATCCCTATGAAAACTATTCTATTAAACCAGAAGAAGGTGGACCAGCTGTACCACCAACTGCAAATGATTTTCAAGGAGAACTATATTTTAATTTTGGAAGTATTTCTGAAGATATACTGAAGGACGATAGAAAAATGTTTGAAAATGGATTGCCAGAAGATGGCAATCAAATACCTGGAGATAATATAGAAGAAACGCCTTGGTCTTCAATTCCTAAAAACCAATCCTTATTGTATGCTTTTACAGAAAGCGATGCCGCTCGACCTAATCAAGATTTAGGATTGGATGGTATTGATGATAGCGCAGAAGCAACAAAATACGGCAGTGTTTTTGGTACAGATCCATCTAATGACAATTACCATTATTTTAGAGGTTCAGACTTAGATGCTGAAGATGCTACAATTATTAATCGATATCGTAATTTTAATTTAACACAAGGGAATTCTCCAACCGTGAATACTTCACCAGAGAGTTACCCAACTGCTTCTACAACTTTTCCAGATGTGGAAGACATCAACAAAGACCAAACCATGAGTGCGGTAGAAAGTTATTACCAGTACAAGGTTTCTTTAAACCAAAGTGATTTAGTAGTTGGTCAAAACTATATTGTAGACAAAAGAATTACTACCGTTAACTTACCAAATAGCACAACGCAAACTACTACCTGGTATCAATTTAGAATTCCTATTTCTGTACCAGATGATCCTGCCAATATCATCAACAATATGTCTGGTTTTACCTCTATTCGCTTTATGCGAATGTTTTTAACCAAATTTAAAATTCCTGTAGTTTTACGCTTTGGCGAATTACAATTGGTGCGTGGAGATTGGAGAAGATATACCAAAACCATGGACGAAAATATTGTACCACCTCAAGAAATTACTCCTGAAGAAAATAAAAACTTTGAAGTTGGGGTTGTAAATATTGAAGAAAACGAAGATAGACAACCTATTCCTTATGTACTTCCACCAGGGATAAGAAGAGAAAAATTACAAGGTAGCACCACCATTCAACAGCAAAACGAGCAATCCTTATCGGTTAAAGTAAAGGACTTAGATCCTGGAGCAACACGAGCAGTATTTAAAAATACCACTTTTGATATTAGAATGTTTAAATTTTTAAAAATGTTTGTACATGCCGAAAGTGTAATTGGAAGTGTAGAGGTAAAAGACGATGAGTTACTAGCCATTATTAGATTAGGAAGTGATACCGAAAACAATTTTTATCAAATTGAAATGCCTCTAAAAATAACACCATTTGGTTCGGTAACTGCAGAGGAAATTTGGCCTGAAGAAAATGATATCAAAGCCGCAATAGAAAATTTTGGAAAGTTAAAATTAGATAGGATTTCTGATAGTGCTCCTGTCAATGAATTATATCCAAATCCACAACCTGGAGAAGCTCCTGAATTTAGAATTCGAGTAAAAGGAAATCCTAACTTATCTAACTTAAGAACCTTGATGTTGGGGGTTAAAAATATATCCAACCTACCTAAAAGCACGGAACTTTGGTTTAATGAATTGAGAGTTTCTAACTTTGATAACCAAGGAAGTTGGGCTGCAATTTTAAATGCTGATGCTAATTTTGCTGATTTTGCTAATGTTTCGTTAACAGGTAGTATGCATACCATTGGTTTTGGTGCTCTAGACCAAAGTGTGAATGAACGTAGCCAAGACGAAATGAAACAATATGATGTAATATCTAATGTAGATGTTGGTCAGCTCTTACCAAAAAAAGCCGCGATAAGCATCCCTATAAGTATTAACTATGGAGAAGAGTTTAGGGATCCAAAATATGACCCTCAATTTCAGGATGTACTGTTTGACAAAGATGGACCAAATAAAGATTTAGCTAGAGATTATACCCAACGGCGCGGTATCAATTTAATAAATGTAAGAAGAAACAAAACCGAGTTTGATAGAAAACCACACTTTTACGATATTGAAAATTTTTCGGTTTCTTATTTACACAACGAAATCTACCACAGAAATTACAATGTGCAAAAATATTTAGACCAAAAACTGCGTGCCTCTGCAAACTACAACTATGGGTTTAAACCCTTTGTTGTTGAACCTTTTAAAAGCTGGGGTTTTGTAGAAAACAAATCTTATTTGGCTTTTATTAAAGATTTTAACCTCAATCTTGCGCCAACAACCTTATCCATTAATTCAAATATTATAAGGAGTTATAACGAACAACTTTCTAGATCATTGGTGGCTGGACTTCCACAACTACCTACACTTACCCAAAGAAATTTTATGTTTGATTGGGATTATAGTATCGCATATAATTTAACCAAATCGTTGCAATTTACCTTTAGGGCCTTAAATAACTATGTATATGATGATTTTGATGCTAGTGAAGAACTTCAATTGTACGATAATTTGTTTAGTATTGGAAGACCGGAGCATTACCACCAAACATTAAATTTAACTTATAAAATACCTTTTGAAAAATTCCCCGTTTTACAGTTTATAAACGGAACTTATAATTATACTGCAGATTATGATTGGCAAGCCGCTTCCTTATCAAATATTGATGTTTTAGGAAACACCATTCAAAATGCCAATACACATAATTTTACTGCAGATATGAATATGGATAGGCTGTATAGGTATACAGGTATAGATCGCTTATTTACAAAAAAAAGAGTAGCAAATCCAAAAAATGGATCGGCTCCTACAAATGCGAAACCAAAAACAATAAAAACAACTTCTACAGGGCAACAAATTGCTAAAGTTGGTGTAGATATTTTAACCTCGGTTAAAAATATAAGGTTATCTTATACAGAGAACAATGGTACTTTTTTACCTGGCTATATTCCTGAAACTGGTTTCTTAGGTAGAGATAAAGCAACTGGTGGTTTAGCACCTACTTTAGGTTTTATTTTTGGAAGTCAAACTGATATTTTAGACCACGCATTACGAAATGGTTGGCTGCTTTCTAGAGATGCTAATGATAGTTATTACGCCAAAAATTACAGCAAATCGCATTATGATAAATTCGATTATTCCTTAAGTATCAAACCCACAAGAAATTTAGATATTGAACTTTTTGGAAACCGAACTTTTACAACCAGTAAAAACCAACAATTAGATGTAGTACAAAATACTTTAAACAAAACCCCTGTTAATGAGCTTGGTAATTTTAGCATTTCACATTTTATGTTAAAAGCAGCTTTCGATGATGATGATAAACTTTTTGAAGATTTTAAAAATAACCGAGCTATTATTTCACAAAGATTAGCCAACAAAACAGGTGCTGATATCAATGGGTTTGGTTCTACAAGTCAAGGTGTGGTATTGCCTGCTTTTTTAGCTGCCTATTCTGGTAAAAGTGCAAACTCCGTTTCTTTAGATGCTTTTAGAAACACCCCAATTCCAAATTGGAGAGTGAGTTATAAAGGACTGATGTCCTTATCCTGGTTTAAAGCAAACTTTAGAAGCGTAACTTTAGAACACAGTTACCTTTCTACCTATTCTATTTTATCCTATACCAATAACTTAAAGTATGATGCTGATGATCCGTTTGGCAACGGAAATAGAGATATAGCCAATAATTACAATCCTCAAAAGTTATTCAACGGTATCAATTTAATTGAAGAATTTTCACCATTACTTATGGTAGATTTAAAAATGAAAAACTCATTTTCATTGAAAGCGGCTTATAACAAAGACAAAGCTTTAAATTTAAATTTTAACAACAATACCATTACCGAAGTTGCCGGTAATGAAGTAATACTTGGCTTGGGTTATCGCATTAAAAATGTAAGAATGAAATTTAAAACAGGTGCCAAGAACACTACTTTTCAAGGAGATATTAATATCAAAGCCGATTTAGGAATAAGAGATAATTTAACTACCGTAAGAGCCTATGCAATTGATGATATTAATAATGATCAAATTACAGGAGGTCAAAACCTCATTTCGTTCAAACTATTGGTAGACTATTCCTTAAATAAAAATTTATTAACATCTTTTTTCTTTGATTATAATAAGTCTAAATTTGCTATCTCAACAACCTATCCACGTATGTCTATTAATGGAGGCATAAGTGTGAGATATATAATTGGTAACTAAAAAAATAACACAAATGAATATTCCAAAAGAACTAAAGTACACTAACGACCACGAATGGGTAAAAATTGAAAACGATATCGCTACTATAGGTATTACAGATTTTGCACAAGGAGAATTAGGAGATATTGTGTATGTAGATGTAGATACCGAAGGCGAGATTGTAGAACAAAACGAGGTTTTTGGTAGTATTGAAGCGGTTAAAACGGTGTCGGATTTGTTTATGCCATTAACTGGTGAAATTATGGAGTTTAATGAGGCACTAGAAAACGAACCTGAAAGTGTGAATAAAGACCCTTATGATACAGGTTGGATAATTAAAGTAAAAATTACCGATAATTCTGAAATAGATAGTCTTTTAGATGCTGCAAAATATCAAGAAATTATTGGCGGATAATTCCTTGTGGATTGCCATTATTACAACTATTAGTGTTACTATACTTAGCTTAGTTGCGCTTCCAAAAATAGATTTAGGGCTAAATTTAAAGTCAGGCGATAAGTATTTGCATGTAATAGCCTATTTTGTTTTAAGTTTTTTTTGGTACATCGCACTGCGAAAAAAATTAAATAATACAAGGTATAAAATAGCCGTAATATTAAGTATCATTCTTTACGGCATAATTCTTGAGGGATTACAAGGAGGATTAACAAGTTATAGAACAGCAGATTGGCATGATGCCATTGCAAACACTTTAGGTGTATTATTGGCTGTAATATCGTTTAACTCGGCAGCCAAATGGTTAGGCACTAAATAAAAAAAACTTGTTTATGTCATAATTTATTCCTTAAATTAGCACGTGATAAAATTTTAATAGAAATGGAAGTTAAAAAGAACCCAAAAGCGAACCTTGAAAATCATAACAAACAATTTATGTTGCTTGGACTAGCTCTTGCCTTAATTGTAATTTATATAGGAATTGAATGGAAAACATTCGACCGTTCCATTGCAGATTTAGGTAGTGTAAATGCAGAAATGGAAGAAGAAATTGATATCCCGATTACGGAAAGAATTCAGGAAATCAAACCTCCACCACCACCTCCACCAGCTCCAGAAAAGATTGAAGTAATTGAAGATGAAGAGGAAATAGAAGAAACTGTTCTAGAATCTACGGAAACCGATGAATCAGAAGCTGTAGAAGTAGAAGAAATTGAAGAGGTAGTAGAAGAAGAAGTTGTAGACGATGTACCTTTTGCCATAATTGAAGAAGTACCCGTATTCCCAGGATGTAAAGGTACTAATACAGAAAAGAAAAAATGCTTTTCTGAAAAAATGCAAAAACATGTAAACAGAAAATACAATACTGGCTTAGCAGGTGATTTAGGGTTACCACCAGGTAAAAAAAGAGTATACGTTCAATTTAAAATTGATAAGGGCGGAAATATAACGGACGTTAGGGCAAGAGGTCCGCACAAGCGTTTGGAAAAAGAAGCAGTAAGAGTAGTTGAGCTACTTCCTAAAATGACTCCAGGAAAACAACGTGGTAGAGCCGTAGGTGTAAAATACACCCTACCTATTACTTTAGTTGTAGAGTAAATAAACAACATCAAAATAGCTAGAAGTCGTCTAATATTCCATTTTAGGCGACTTCTTTTTTTTGGTACACTTTTTGATTTTAACAGTTCTTTAACATAAATTTTTTATCTATGAAACCATCAAAAAAGTTTGCAAATCGTAAAAATCAACTACAAAGCCATTCCACTATTTTTTTACAATTAGGCATTCTCTTGGCCTTAGTTTTGGTTTACACCGCCTTCAATTTTAAAATTGTTAAAAATTTTACACCACTCCCCCATTCAGCTTTAATAAATCTAGAACCAGATATTTATGTTTTACCAGAGTTTACAATGGAACAAAAAGAGGAAATAAAAACCAAAAATAAACCTCAACAACCAAAAATATTAACCGATTTTCAAATTGACAACACACCGAGTGATAACGATACACCAGAATTTATAGATACACCTGATGATCCTAAAGTTGATTTAGATGCACTTGTAGATAATCTTCCTGAAGATGATTCAGAACCTTCAAATGTCCCTTTCGTTTTGGTAGAGCAGGCTCCAAGATTTCCAGGGTGTAAAGGTAAAACCGAAAAAGAGTTTCGCGATTGTTTCAATACAAAAATGAAAAAATTTGTCAATAAAAAATTTAATACTGGTAACCCTTCTATATCAAACCTTTACGGAAAACAGAAAATTTTTGTGCAATTTTTAATCGATAAAGAAGGAAATATTACAGAAATCAAAGTAAAAGCACCTCATAAAAGTTTAGAGAAAGAAGCGCTTAGAGTAGTGCATAAACTACCTAAAATGATTCCAGGTAAACAAAGAACTCAAAATGTTGGCGTAAGATATACTTTGCCTATTGCAGTTTACTTATCTAAATAACACAGTAAGCATCTAATGCAAAGATTAGATGCCTACTCTTTATGTTCTATTGAAGTAATTAATTTGTAAATTTGAACAAACAATCGTTTTTAAATGATTTCAAATTTAAATAATCTTCCTACCTATGATACTGTAGGTGTACAAGAAAGAGTAAAGAGGTTTTGTTCTAGAAGTATAAAAAAATCTGCTAAAGTTGAGGGCTTAAAACTTGCTTTAAGCATGATTGATTTAACTACTTTAGAAGGTAAGGATACTCCTGGAAAAGTAAAACAGCTTTGTTACAAAGCCAAGCATCCACACGATTTATTAAAAAATATTCCAACGGTTGCTGCCATATGCGTTTACCCTACTTATGTGGCTTTGGCTAAAAATTCATTAAAAGACAGCGATATTCTAGTGGCCTCTGTAGCTACTGCGTTTCCTAGTGGGCAATCGAATCTTAAAGTGAAAATAGAAGACACAAAGTTTGCTCTAGATCAGGGTGTTAATGAAATTGATATGGTGATTTCTCGAGGAGAATTCCTTAGCGGAAATTACCAATTTGTTTTTGACGAAATAGCAAGTATTAAAGAAGTTTGTGGAAAAGCACATTTAAAAGTAATTTTAGAAACAGGAGAACTAGATACACTTGATAATGTAAGAAAAGCGAGTGAAATTGCCATGCTCGCTGGAGCGGATTTTATCAAAACATCTACCGGAAAAATTCAACCCGCTGCAACCATGCCTGTAACCTATGTAATGCTAGATGCCATTAAAGATTTTTATACCAAAACGGGTAAAATGATAGGCATGAAACCCGCTGGAGGTATTTCTACTTCTAAAATTGCTTTACAATATTTGGTCATGCTCAACGAAGTATTAGGCGAAAAATGGATGCATAAAAATTATTTTAGATTTGGGGCTAGCAGTTTAGCTAATGATATTTTAATGCAATTGGTAAAAGCAGAAACTGGAGTATACCAATCAAGTAATTATTTTTCAAAAGATTAACCATGCAAAAAGATAAAAATAATCCCGTTTTTAATGCTACTTGGACTTATGCAGATGCTCCCGAGAGCACCAATCATATCCAAATAAAAAAACGTTATCATTTATATATAAACGGTGCATTTACGGAGCCAGTGCAAAAATCATATTTTGATACTACCAACCCAGCTACCCAAGAAATCTTGGCAGAAGTGGGCAATGCAACTAATCAAGATGTTGATAAAGCAGTACAATCTGCCAAAAAAGCTTTTAAAAGTTGGTCAAAATTATCAGGAAAAGAAAGAGGTAAATATATTTTTAGAATTGCTCGATTACTACAAGAAAGAGCGAGAGAATTTGCAGTAATAGAAAGTTTAGATGGTGGAAAACCCATACGTGAATCAAGAGATATTGATATTCCCTTAGCTGCTAACCATTTTTTTTATTATGCAGGTTGGGCTGATAAATTAGAATATGCTTTTCCAAATAGAAAGCCAAAACCAATTGGAGTAGCCGCACAGATTATCCCGTGGAATTTCCCATTGCTTATGGCTGCATGGAAAATAGCTCCAGCCCTTGCAACTGGTAATACCGTAGTTTTAAAACCTGCTGAAACCACCCCTCTAACCGCATTAAAACTTGCAGAAATCATCCACGAAAGTGGTTTACCTAAAGGAGTTGTAAATATAATTACAGGAGCTGGCGAAACTGGAGCTGCACTGGTTAATCACCCCGACGTAAATAAAATTGCTTTTACTGGATCTACCAATGTTGGCAAATACATTCAAAAAGCTACTGCTGGATCTTCTAAAAAATTAACCCTTGAACTTGGTGGTAAAGGAGCCAATATTATTTTTGAAGATGCTGCCATAGATCAAGCTGTGGAAGGCATTGTTAATGCCATATTTTTTAATCAAGGTCATGTTTGTTGTGCGGGCTCTCGGTTATTTGTGCAAGAATCGGTTGCTGCGATAGTTATTGAAAAACTCAAACAACGTATGCAAACCTTAATCATTGGAAATCCATTGGATAAGAATACAGACATTGGAGCAATCAACTCTAAAAAACAATTAAAAACCATAAAAAATTATATTAAAATTGGCTTAGAAGAAGGGGGAGAAATATACCAACCAACTTGTAATTTGCCTAAAAATGGTAACTGGTGTGCCCCTACGCTATTCTTAAATGTATCTCAATCGCATAGAATAGTACAAGAAGAAATTTTTGGACCTGTGCTGGCCATACAAACTTTTAGAACAATTGATGAAGTAATAGAAAAAGCAAATAACACACCTTACGGATTATCTGCAGGTGTTTGGACGCAAAAAGGATCGAAAATATTTCAATTGACACAAAAATTAAATGCAGGGGTAGTTTGGGCAAATACATTTAATAAATTTGACCCAAGTTCACCATTTGGCGGATATAAAGAAAGTGGTATGGGTAGAGAAGGTGGTTTACACGGCTTAAAAGCCTATATAAAATTTGAGGAATAATGGATAGATTACATATTAATAAAACCTATAAGCTATATATTGGAGGTCAATTTCCGCGAACAGAATCTGGTAGATATTACCCAATTTATAATGATCATAAAGAGTTAATTGCTAATATGTGTCTTGCATCAAGAAAAGATTTTCGTAATGCTGTAGTTGTTGCTAGAAAAGTGCAAAAAAAATGGCAATCAACCACTGCCTTGCATAAGGGACAAATTCTTTATCGTATTGCAGAAATGTTAGAAGGTAGAAAAGAGCAATTTATTACGGAGTTAATTATTCAGGGAAATGCGAAACGCAAAGCTACAACGGAAGTGGAGTTAGCCATAGATAGATTGGTGTATTATGCAGGTTGGAGCGATAAATACCAGCAATTTTTTAGTACTGTAAATCCGGTTGCAAGTAATCATTTTAATTTTTCAGTGGCAGAACCTACAGGTGTTGTTGCCATTATAGCGCCAGAAAATCAGAGTTTACTGGGTCTTATTTCTGTAATTGCCCCAGTAATTGTAGGTGGAAATACTGTTGTTGTTTTGGCTTCAGAAAACCAAGCACTTTCGGCAATTTCTTTTGCAGAAGTACTAAACTCTTCAGATGTTCCTGCAGGTGTGGTAAATATCCTTACCGGAAAAAGAGAAGAATTAATTCCACACATGGCATCGCATATGGATGTAAACTCTATTATTTATGCCGGAAAAGAAGAAAATCATATCCAATTAATTGAAGAATTGGCAAGTAACAATATAAAAAGAGTGGTGGTTTACAAAAAAGCAGATTGGACAAACGACCATTGTCAATCTCCCTATTTTATTGAAAAAACACAAGAAATAAAAACTACTTGGCATCCTACCCAAGCTTAAAAATATAATATATGAATTCAAATTATTTTGCACACGAAACTGCTGTTATTGACAACCATTGTGAAATTGGAGAGGGCAGTAAAATATGGCATTTTAGCCATATCATGTCGAATTGTACCATTGGTAAAAAATGTAATATTGGTCAGAATGTAGTGGTGTCTCCACAAGTAATCCTCGGAAATAATGTAAAAGTACAAAACAATGTTTCTATTTATACTGGTGTTATTTGCGAAGATGATGTTTTTCTAGGACCTTCCATGGTTTTTACCAATGTTATCAATCCGCGTAGTGCTGTTATCCGAAAAGATGAATACAAGCAAACTATGGTAAAAAAAGGAGCAAGTATTGGTGCCAACGCTACTATTATTTGTGGCAATGACATAGGCAAATTTGCGTTAATTGGTGCCGGAAGTGTGGTAACCAAAACCGTAAAACCCTATGCACTTGTTGTGGGTAATCCATCAAAACAAATAGGTTGGGTAAGCGAATTTGGGCATCGATTACACTTTGATAAAAATGGTTTTGCAACTTGCCCAGAAAGCAATGAAAAATACCAGCTAAAAAACAACCTTGTAAATAAAATAAATTAGTTTTGTAGCGTTTAAAAAACGAAACTCTATTTATACAATTGCTCTAATTTGAAAATATTTATGAAAAAAATATATTTAATATTCATTTCATTTCTTTTTATCACTCCATTGTTCTCACAAATTGAAAAACCTCCTGTTTATCAAGGTTGTGAAAACGAAGCCATCCAAAATTTAGAAAACTGTTTCAATCAAAATTTAAAGGAGGCTATTTTTAATAATTTTGAAGTGCCCAATATTGTTACTAAAGAAAATTATAAAGGACAGGTAAAAGTAGTTTTTAATGTAGATAAAGAAGGGAATTTTGACGTATTATATGTAAAATCAATGTATCCCGAATTAGAGAAAGAAGCAAAAAGAGTATTTGCAAACCTTCCTAAAATTCAGCCCGCAACCTATAATGGTAGGGCAATTGACACAAGATATATATTCCCCATTAAGATACCTTTAGCAGAAACTATTGCGGAAGAAATTATTACACAATCAGACACAAAAGTGGATATAGCAGATGTGAAAATAGAAGAAAAAACGAATACAACATTATATCCTGAATTTAATAGTGAATTAAACATTCCTTTTACGCACCAATCCTATGACAATCTAATTTATCATTTAAATACATCCAAAAATACCCATAGTGCATTCAAACCATACATTTACAACGAAGTAAAACCTTATGTAGATTTAGAGGCTAAAAGGAAAACTCTATTAAAAAATAAAACATCTTGGGGAGGAAGAAAGCTATGGAATGAGCATTTTGTATTGGTCAATGGCAAAAATTTTTGGTTTACTATAAATCCAGTTTTCGATTTACAAATCGGAAAAGACAATTCTGATATAGATTATACTTACAACAATACTAGGGCTGTACAAATTCAAGGTTCTTTAGGTAAAAAGTTGAGTTTTAACACTTCTTTTTACGAAAGCCAAGGACGATTTGCAGATTATGTAAATCAATACGCCTTGAGCATGAAAACCAATGAAGGCAATAATGTTGTAGTACCAGGTCGAGGCAAAGCAAAATTATTTAAAGAGGGAGGATTTGATTATCCAGTTGCAGAAGCATATATAAGTTATACACCCAATGAGTTTTTTAATTTTCAGTTTGGTAATGGGAAAAATTTTGTTGGTGATGGCTATCGTTCTCTTTTACTTTCTGATAATGCACCACCTGCAACATTTTTAAAATTTAGTACACAGTTTTGGAAAATAAAATACACCAATATTTGGATGTGGGCAGATGATGTTAGACCCAGTGTTGAAGAACCAAGTGGTAGAAATTTACGTAAATATGTCGCCATTCATCATTTGAGTTGGAATGTTACCGACAAATTTAATGTAGGTCTTTTTGAATCGGTTACCACAGATAATACTGATGGTAATGGTTTTGATATAGCGTTTTTCAACCCTATTATATTTTATCGCTCTGTGGAGTTTAGCGGTGGTTCTGAATCGGGAAATGCCCAAATTGGTTTAAACTTTAAATATAAATTTAGCAACAACTTTTATGCTTACAACCAAGTATTGATTGATGAAATGACCATGAGTAGGGTTTTTGACGGTAGTGGTTATTGGGGTAATAAGTTTGGCTTACAGTTTGGAGCTAAATATTTTAATGCGTTTAAAGTAGATAATTTAATGCTTCAAGCCGAATATAACTGGATAAGACCTTACACCAACTCTCATCAAACCGTAAGTCTAAATTATGGGCATTATGACCAGCCTCTAAGTCATACCTGGGGAGCAAATTTTTGGGAAGCAATTGGTATTGCTCGCTATAACAAAGATAGATGGTTTGCCAGCGCCAAGTTAATTGTTGGTAAAAAAGGTTTTGACTTTAATGGCTCGGATATTAGCTATGGTGGAAATATATACAAATCTTACGATGATAGGGTTTCTGATTACAACAACGAAGTAGCACAAGGAAATACTGCCAACATTTTTATTGCTGATTTACAAGCGGGTTACATTGTAAATCCTGTAAATAGGTTCCAACTTTTTGCTGGCTTTACCTATCGAAGTTTTGACCCCATTCAAGCCATCAATAGTGCTCCTGAAAATACAACATGGTTTACCGTTGGTTTAAAATCTGAATTATTTAATTGGTATTTTGATTTTTAAATTTAAAAAAACTGTTTAGAAATAAAACCCTAACCCTCCTTTAATTGCAAAGTTTTTTGCATCGGGAGCGTCAAGATAACTACCTCTGTATTCAAAATCTATTCTAAATAATTTAAAAATATTTCCTATACCAACATGGTATTCCCAATATATGTTTTCGGGTGCATTATAAACTATATTAGAGGCATTCATATCTATATTTTCTTGAGAAATACTACCTATCACACCTCGAATACCAACAATTTCACGCCATTGTAATTTTCTTAATAATGGTATTTTAGAAAATAGTCTGCCATTAAAATTATGTTCTAAATGTAAAGAAACATACTCGTCGGTAATAAACTCGTAATAATTTAACAAATCAAATAGCTTACCAGAGGTAAAATAAGTTTGGTTACCTGGCACTATATTTAACAGTAACAATGGTACAGGGTTAATGGTTTTACCAATTTCGAAAGTAGAAGTTAATCTACCAAACAAACCAATTTGTATAGGTTGTTGGTAATAAAATTGCAATTTGTGGTAATCAAAATCGCTGTCGAATGCTCCTTTTATCCCTTTGGTATAACTAAAAAATAAAGTAGGGAAACGCCCATAATTACTAACCCCTCTATCTACACCAAAACCAAACGGTATTCTACCTGGTGTATATTGTACGGCTACACTTACATCTACCTGATTCACTTCAGAATGTATATTTCCTTCCTTATCGTAATAATCTACATTAAACAAATTGGGATCCGCAGCTTTTAAAGTTTTGTAAGTAGACCCTAACCTAATTTCTAAATTTTTTATTGGCTCAAAAGAACCTTTTGCATTGGTTAAATTAACATGTGACAACTTAGAGTTATCACCGCTTGTAAAAATGGATGTGGTTGCAAAACTACGGTCCAACACTTCATTGGCTGTAGTTAAGCTCACTCCGGTTTGTTCAATATCTCGTCTCGTACCAAAGGAAAAAGTAAGTCTGTTTTTAGGATTTACCAACCATTCCCCTTCAAATCCGTATTTAAATTGCTCATCTTTAAATCCATAGGCTAAATACCCTTTCAATCTCCATTTATCCGAATTGGAAAAAAAGGTTCTACCTCCAACCCGCAATCTAAAACCTTCAATATCATTATAACCTACAGCAGAGTAAACTGGTCCGTAATCAAACCCTTTAAATAAGCTTACGTAACTGGTAGTTAATACTTTAGCTACAGCGTTTAATTCTTGGAAACGTTTTACATATTGCAAGGTGTCTAACATTTTATAGATACCTGACTCGTCTTTGCTAAGTTGTTCTAAACGATTTTTATGCCAAAAATCATCCGAGCGATTGAACACAGTTTCTTCTTCTACTACTTCTTCCTGATAGTAACTATCTGGCCTTGGAGCATTAAAAACATAATCGTTATATATCGTGGTTCGTTTACCGTATACCCCTTTGGATTTATCTTTTTCATTCAAAGCAAAATCCGACATAAAATGGTCTCGTTTTAACAAAAATACCGAATCGCTTTTTACAGTAAACTCTTGCTCAATATAAATTTCTTTTACCCAGTTGATATTTGCTCCCTTAGCTCCATACATTTCTATTTGCTTGATTGCAAAGGTGGTATCATTTACCCAAAAATCACCTTTAAAAGTGAGCTCGTTTTTACGTCTTGGATAAAACAAAATATTATAGCACCATTTGTTTTCAATAAACGCACTATCTGTTAAAACATAATTGTAAATTTCGGGCCCTAATTTAGAAAGTGGACTAGCAAAACTCTTATCAAAAAATTTAAGATAATTGTCGTAAATATCATAATCTACATAAAGTTGTTTGATAAATGCAATGAGTCCTTGGTTATCTTTAAACCCAGAACTTTTATTACCTACTAGCTTTTCCACTCTTTTTTTTGGCACTATGTTTTTACCATAAGTTTTATACATAGATTCGTTGATAAAAATGGGTAAATAAGGTTTGCCAGTAATGTTAGAAGTATCTACTTGGTCAAAAACAAACTCCATCCCATTCCATATCTTCATATTTTTGAGCTTGTCATCAATATTATTGAGGTCAAATTCTATTTTTTCATACTTATCATATTCATAATGATTGTACTTATATACTCCGTTTTGTCTCTTTTTAGCCCATATTTTTTTTAAAATTGCAATGGCAGGATTTCCCTTTTTGGGTACCTTACCCGAATAAACCACCACTTCTTTTAACTCATCCCTTTCTTCTTGAAGTACAATTTCTAAATTGTAATTTTTTTGAATTAATGGAATAATTTTAGTTTGAAATCCTATAAAGGATACCTCTAATTCTTTATAGTTTTTATCAGACTGCAAATAAAATGTACCATCTTCATCAGAAATGGTTCCCTCTGTCGAGCCTTTAAAAATAATATTGCAAAATGGAACAGGATTTTTATCACCATCTAAAATTACACCACTAACTTTTACCTGACCAAAGGCAAAAAGTGTAAAGAATAAAAATAGAAAAGTATATAGTGATTTTTTATACATAGGTTTTTACAATAAAAATTCCTTTCATTGGTAAGGAAAGGATATTTTTTAGCTGCTGTAAATTTATTTTATTTTAATTAACTTATCTTACTAATTCGGCGATTTTAATTCATTTTTTACACCCCTACAAACTACTCATA
>JAUIAA010000297.1 GCA_030425715.1 Bacteroidia bacterium
GTTTGAATTGTTAAAAAAGTTCAATCGACAAAATAGGTTATACCTGATTTGGGGGAATCACGATATGGAATTTCGTGACCCAATTTTTGTAGAACAAATTGCAAGAAGTTTTTTCACTCCTGAAAATCTTGCGGTAAAAGATGCTTTGTTTGATTTAAAATACCACGAAAGTATATTGTTAGAAATTGCAAATACCAACAAAAGCATTCTAACATTTCATGGGCATCAAGCCGATTATATGAATTATGTGCATTGGAAATTCAATCGGTTTTTTGTGCGTCATTTTTGGAAGTATATGCAAAAATGGTTTAATATAAAAGACCCTACCAGTCCTGCAAAAAATTACACTGAACTGATAAAAGTGGAAAGAAAATTAAACGATTGGATTATCAATAACAACCATCAAATGGTTATTTGTGGGCACACCCACCGTCCTAGATTTCCAACGCCAGGAGACATCCCTTTATTTAACGATGGTAGTTGCGTGCACCCTTCCTCGATTATAGGAATAGAAATTGAAAATTTAGAAATTTCTTTAGTCAAATGGCATGAAAACATAAAAACCAAGGATAATACCATACTAAAGACAATTTTAGAAGGCCCAACTCCGTTAAAGAGTTATATTTAATATTATTTTATATGAAAAATATTTACTTTGCTCTACTTTGTTTTTACTTATTAATACCTCAAATATCATTAGGTCAGAAAAATTTAAATAAAGGAAAAGCTACCGATAAAGATTACTATACCGAGGTTGCTTTTGAATTTGTTAATGGAAAAATAATTATTCCTGTAACTATTGAAAATAAAACCTATCGTTTTTTATTAGATACTGGTGCACCAAATTTGATTACCTCTACCCTTCACGAACAAATTAAATCTAGAAACCTAAAAGTAAATACCGTTAGAGATGCCAATAATCGTAAAAGTAAAATGAAAGTTGCATCCATTCCATTATTAACAATTGGAGGTGTTGCATTTAAAAATTCTCCTAACCTAGTTTACGAGCATGGCGAGAATATCATTTTTGATTGTTTTGTTATTGATGGCTTTATTGGAAGCAATCTTTTACGTAACTCTGTTGTGCAAATTAATTTGGAAAAGAAGTTGCTTATTATTACCAATGACATTGCAAAAATTAATATTGGTAACGCTAAACCTATTAAACTTTCATTGGTTGGCAACCAAAAAAGTCCTTATTTATGGGTGAATTTAAAAGGTGAAAAAACAGCCAGAGAAAATCTACTTTTTGATACAGGTATGCGTTCTATGTATGATTTAAGTATGAAAAATTACAGGCATTTAAAAAACAAAAATATTTACCAGCTTATAGACCAAGGCTATGGTACAAATAGCATTAGCCTTTTTGGCAATGCTAAAAAGGCCCAACATTATAGACTATTAGTGCCAGAATTTAGTATTGGAGAGGTAACCTTCAAAAATGTTGTTACACAAACTACAGATGATAATAATTCGAGAATCGGAACTGAAATTTTAAACTATGGTAACGTTACCATTGACTTTGAAAACGAACAATTTTACTTTGATACAAAATCTAAAGAAATTGCTATAGAAGAAAAATTATTAGGGTTTTCAACCACGCTAATCAATAAAAGATTAGTGGTTGGCACTATTTGGGATGATGCTTTACAATCGCAAATAAAAATAGGGGATGAAATTTTAAAAATAAACGATGTGGACTACCAAAAAACCCATTTTTGCGAATTTGTTACCAACGCATCCGCTTTAAAAAAAGAAGATCATTTGAATATTACTTTTAGAACACAAACCGGAGAGATTAAAGAAATTACGCTAGACAAAAAGTTAGCAAATAGCCAAGACTCGGTGAAACCTTAATCTATTACAATAATAACTACACAAAAACTTATCAGTAGTTCGTTAAACAACAAAGTCATTTACAACTACATTCCTCTTTCCTTCTGAATTTTTTCGTAGGCCATTTGTACTTGTCTAAATTTATCTTCTGCCCCTTTTATGTGTTCTGGGCCAAGGTTTTGTAATTTATCTGGGTGGTACTTTTTTACCATTTTTCGGTAAGCCTTTTTAATTTCATCATTACTCGCACTTTTATCAATCTCTAAAATTTTATAGGCACCATTCACTTCGTTATAAAACATAGCTTTGATGGAATCAAAATCGTATTGATTGATATTTAAATATCCTGCAATAGTATGTATTTTTTGCATTTCTACTTCTTGCACATTACCATCCGACTTAGCTACACCAAATAAAAAATGTAACAATTGCAACCTTGCAGCATGGTTCATATGTTGCTTAATTTGCATACAAACTTGGCGTGTGGAGATGTTTTTTTCATTGATAATACCTTTAAACAGCTTAAATGCTCTATCCGCACGGGTTTTACCATACATACCAATAAAAGTAGTTCGCACAAAATTTAGTTCTCTTTTATCTACTTTTCCATCCGATTTAATCACGATTGCGGCAAGAACCAATAAACTAATTTCAAAATCTCCAGAAACAGTTTCTCCAGTACTACTCTCTCTTTGAAATTCTTTAATATCTGCTGGGGAAAACTCATCTAAAAAACT
>JAUIAA010000298.1 GCA_030425715.1 Bacteroidia bacterium
TTTGATTTGTAAAAACAATATGGCGTTGGCAGCGGATATTTTACATAACGTCAAATTATAGTACAAATGTTTTATAAACTCTGCGAAGCAAACCGTTTAATAGTTTATTTGCCCCAAGTACTATAGTTTTTTTAATAGACAAATGTTTTTGGGGTATTTTACATAGTATAGAATTATAGCTATCAAATGAAACATTGATATAAACAGCTATACAAATGCATTTGTACTATAATTTATATTATGTTAAATAGAATGTTTTTATATCACCCTAGCCCAAACAAACTTTAATTGCCCTACTTTTGCAGCATGCAAAAAAATAAATTCTTACATCTTGAATTTATAGCTCTTATGGCATTTTTAATGTCTATAGTAGCTTTAGCTATTGATGCACTGCTCCCAGCTTTACACATAATTGGTAATGATATTGGTACTACTAACAATAGCCAAAATCAAATGCTAATACTCATGATATTTTTAGGACTTGGAATTGGTCCTTTACTGTTTGGGCCAATATCCGATAGCATGGGTAGAAAACCTGTGGTTTATATGGGACTTATTTTATTTATCATTGCTAGTTTTATCTGTGTACATATTCAATCTTACGAATGGATGCTTGTTGGCAGGATTCTGCAAGGTATCGGTTTATCCTCTCCCAGAACCATGGCAATATCGATGATTAGAGACAAATTTAGTGGCGATTATATGGCAAGAATCATGTCATTTGTTACCGTAATATTTTTACTCATACCTATGATAGCTCCCGCCTTTGGTAAAATTATTCTCGACACTTACAATTGGCAAGCTATTTTTTATATACAAATTGTATTTGCCCTACTAATCGCTATTTGGTTTTGGAAAAAACAGCCTGAAACGCTTAGAAATATAAATAGAATTCCATTTACTAAAAATATTTTTTATCAAGGTTTTAAAGAGTTAATGCAATACAAAAACACCATTGGTTATACTTTAATTTCTGGTTTTATAACTGGTTCTTTTATGGTGTATTTAAGTGCCTCTTTTCAAATTTTTCAAGAACAATACCAAATGCCAGATGAGTTTCCGTATATATTTGCAGGGTTGGCATTGGCTGTAGGAACGGCAACTTTTTTAAACGGTACTTTTGTAATGCGTTTTGGTATGAAAAATATTGTAACCGTATCTCTCCTATTGTTTTTACTAATTCCACTACTCTATATATCCTTGTTTTATAACCAGGCAAACCCAAGTGTATCTATACTCATTGGTTTCTTTTTCATTCAATTTTTTGCCATCGGATTTCTTTTTGGAAATTTACGCGCTCTAGCCATGGAACCTGTTGGCCATATTGCTGGAATTGCAGCAGCCTTGACAGGATTTATTTCTACAATCATGGCAGTTCCAATTAGTTCTTTTATAGGTGCTTATGTAAATAATACTGCACTGCCTCTATTTGTTGGTTTCGCTATTTGCGGAGCTTTTTCCGTTTGTATTTTAGCCTACTTATTAAAATCTACACCCAAAAAAGAAATTACAAACTAAAACTTTTTATTGTTCTATGCTTTGTATACTTAATGAAGTTAAATTTCCATTTTCAAATAATACGCTTATTTCTATAGGATTACAGCATACTTCACAGTCCTCAATATATGTTTGGTTGACAACTGAACTATCTAAAAGCATAGAAATATTTTCCCAGCAATACGGACATTGAAAAAAATACTCTTCCAAAACGAAATATTATAAAATATTTTCAGAATCGTATACTACTACCTCCTCCCATAGATCTTTACACTCTTCAATAAATTGTTTGTGCACCTCCTCTACTTGATACTTGTCCTGATCTTCTTTATTGCGAAAAGAAAGCACCAAATTATAAGTATAACTACAGTCAATTACTGTTCTATTGGAGCTTGCAGGTGTTCCAATATGCTTTGTTTGGATATATTTAGAATGCTGAATAAACTTTTTTAAAGATGTTTTGAAAAATAAATTTTCTTCTTCATTATCTGGGTTTTTCAACCAAAAAAATACTGTATGATAAAAATTTCCTGTTTCTTGTTTTGTATTCATAATCATTATTTGACTAAAATTAGTATCGCTCCTATGGCCGTTACAATTAATATAAATTTTCGGTAATCATTGCTATTTATTTTTTTTACCAGCTGTGTTCCAACAAAAAAACCAATAATTATCGCTGGTATGAGGAATAAATTAATCCTTAATGTCGAAAGTGTCACTGTTTTCCAAACAAAAATATGAAATGGCAGTTTGAATACATTAATTATAAAAAACAACCAGGCAGCTGTGCCAATAAATGCATTTTTAGGTAACCTTAAAGCCAAGAAATAGATGCTTGCAAAAGATCCAGCCAGGTTCCCTATCATAGAGGTAATACCAGATATTGCTCCCATACCATTGGCAAACAACCAATGCTTAGGTACACCAATTTGCTGATTTTTTTCCATCCAAAACATTATGATAACGGTAGCTAAAATAAATACCGCCATAATTTGTTTAAATAATT
>JAUIAA010000299.1 GCA_030425715.1 Bacteroidia bacterium
TATATCATAAGGCTAGAACTTAAAGTTTGTTTAGTGCTTCTCTTTTCTTCTGTAAATTAATGCATACAAAATAAAGAAACTGTTAACTACACCTTAATAAATATTTTCTTTTTATACAGTATATACGCCGGAATATAACAAAGTAGGGCATAAAGAATTGCCCATAAAAAGGATACAAATTTAGGTGCCAATCCCATGTTTACCAATCCGTTAAAAAAGCCAGATTGTACCCCCAATACTCTTTGCAATAACACGGGTAGTATTCCTGCCAATACAAAAATGGTAATGGCATTACTTCCGTAAATCACTCCAAATTTAGTAGCTTTTTGGTAACCTAACACATCCACCACCAAAATGGCTGCAGCAAAAGCCATCAAAGCCCAACCCGATGTGAATAACACATATGAGCTGGTCCATAAATTTTTGTTTATAGGAAAGAACAAATCCCAAGTATAACCACCAACTATACAAATAAAACCAAATAAAAACATATAATTTAGTTTTTTACCAATATCAAAATTCATGTTGAGCAAATGGCCTGCAAGCATTCCTGAAATTCCTGTTACAATCGCCGGAAGAGTGCTTAAAACACCTTCTGGATCCCAAGTACCTTGCCACATTCTACCAGGTAATAATAGACTATCCACCCAAGCAGCAAGATTTTTACCAGGTTCTAAAACTCCAGTGCCAATACCTGGAACAGGAATAAACATCATGGCCAACCAATAGGCTAGCAAGGCAAATAAACCTATTTTTAATTGCGCTTTCCAAGAGGTACTTAAAAATAGATGACCACAAACAAAATATATACTATTGCAATTCTGGGTAAAACCCTAGCTACGCGTAATTAGGCAAAATAAAAATCTGGAAAAAGGTTTAAAAACATTCCGAGACCAAATATTTTAATGCTCTAATTCCATTTTTTTTGCGCAATTTATTTTTAGAAACTCCAGTAGAAACTTGCTTATTGGTAGACAAAACAATAGAAACACCAACTATAAATAAAAAGAAAGGAAATACAAAATCGGTAATGGTAGCTCCATGCCACGCCGCATGCTTTAATGGACTATAAATATGTCCCCAAGATCCAGGATCATTTACCACAATCATTAGTGCAATGGTAAATCCTCTCAAAGCATCTAATGAAATTAATCGTTTTGTACTATCAAATTTTTCCATAATTTTTTAAGGTTGGTATTGCGGAAGTAATATTACATATTAATTATGGAAGTAACAAGTTGGTTTTTTATCAATGACAATAGTTATTTACTATTTTTATTTCGTTTTCTAAGCTAACTGTATTTTCTGATTTATCTTTTGTAAAACAACGAGCAAGGATAAAAAGCAACAATCTATCACCAATAAAATAAATAATCATAGGCTTAGCTTAAATTTTAAGAATGCTTACAACCAATTCTATAGAAATTCGTATTTTTAAGCAAACTATACCAATCCAATTATGAAATCCTTTTTTAATCCTATCCACAAATTTTTTATTCTTTTTTTATGTGTTACCCAACTTAGCTTTGCACAACTGCAAACCAAAGAGATAGACCAACTTATGCAAGAATCACTATCTACTTTTAATGTGGCTGGGGCAGCTATAGGTATTGTTAAAGACGGAAAAATTATTCACACCAAAGGCTATGGAGTACTATCTATTGAAAGTAAAAAACCTGTAAACGAGCACAGCAATTTTGCCATTGCCTCTAACTCCAAAGCATTTACAGCAGCAGCGTTGGCAATATTGGTTGAAGATGGTAAAATTACATGGCAAGACAAGGTAAAAAAGCATATTCCAGAATTTACCATGTACAACCCATATGTTACAGAGAATTTTAATATCCAAGATTTACTAACCCATCGTAGTGGATTGGGTTTAGGTATGGGAGATTTGATGTTCTTTCCTGATGGAGCTGATTTTACCATTGATGATTTATTAGCTAGTTTTCAACACTTTAAACCAACTTCAGCATTTCGAACTAAATTTGACTATGACAATCTTCTGTATTTAGTTGCTGGGGAAGTTATTAAAAGAGTTTCGGGCATGACCTGGGAAGAGTTTATTACCAAAAGGATTTTTACACCATTACAAATGGATAACAGCTATGCTAGTTTGCACGCTATTAAGGATAAAAGCAACCTGGCAACCCCACATTCTGACGAGAGTGGTGCCTTAAAAACTTTACCCGATTTTAAGGAAATGATCAATGGAGCTGCAGGTGGTATCTATTCAAATGTAGAAGATTTATCTCACTGGATGTTGGCACAATTAAACAAAGGAAAATATGGTAAGAATTTAGAAAAAGAGGTATTTAGCGAAGCAAGCCAAAAAGAAATGTGGAAAATACATACCGTTTTAGACGCAAACGTAGATCCAAGGTACAATTCACATTTTAATGGTTACGGTTTAGGCTGGTTCTTATCAGATGCATTGGGCAATTTAAAAGTGGAACATACTGGAGGGCTTC
>JAUIAA010000009.1 GCA_030425715.1 Bacteroidia bacterium
CGATGTTTTTGCGGAAAATAAATTGTTTGCTACCTTAGATACAACCGTGAGAAAGGTGGTAATTAGAAATATTCCTTTTTTATTGACAGATACCGTTGGGTTTATTAGAAAACTACCCACACAATTGGTAGAGTCGTTTAAATCAACCTTAGATGAGGTTCGTGAGGCCGATTTATTGTTGCATGTAGTAGATATTTCACACCATAATTTCGAAGATCATATTGCATCTGTAAATGGAATTTTAAACGAAATTACACCCAAAGAAGAGAAATTTTCTAAGCCTACCATTATGGTTTTTAATAAAATAGACCAATACGAAAATAAAACGATTGATGAGGATGATTTGGTAACAGAAAAGACCAAAGCACATTATACTTTAGAAGAATGGCAAAAAACATGGATGTCTAAAATGAATAACCATTGTGTTTTTATCTCTGCTTTGAACAAAGAAAATTTAGACGAATTTAAAGAAAAGGTGTTTGAAGAGGTAAAGAAAATTCATATTACAAGATTTCCGTACAATGATTTTTTATACCAAGAATATGATGAAAATATAAGCTAATCGGTTTCGATATTTGGATTGTCTAAATCGATGATACCTATTCTATTGGCTCTTTTTTCCCACATTTTTCTAGCCAATACTTGTAGGTCTTCTTCACCATCAGATTCGTCTACAATTTCAAGCCCAAGTAGGGTTTCTATAATATCTTCTTGGGTTACAATTCCACTTACCGAACCGTATTCATCAACTACCAAAGCTACATGTTCGTGAACTTCTATTAGTTTCTCGAAGAGTGTTTTTATGGGAACCTTTCTTTGGGTAATATAAATTTCTCTTTTGATAGATTTTAAAGGCTCCTCTCCTTTATTTTTAATGATGGCTTCAAATAATTGGTCTTTTAAAATATAGCCGCTAATATCGTCTTGTGAGTTTTCAAATACCGGAATTCTTGAAAATTTCAGGTTTGGATTTCTATCGTAAAATCCTTGAATACTTATATTTTCAGAAGCTACTTTCATCACGGTTCTCGGGGTCATAATATCCTTAACCAATATACTTTCAAAATTAATTATGTTTTTAATTACATTGGTTTCTGCTTCTTGAAAAACACCTTCTTCTTGTGCCATATCTGCCATAGCATGAAATTCTTCTCGGCTTACATTTTGGTAATCACCATGTTCGCCAATTAGTTTTGTGGTAAGTTCTAATAGCCAAAGAATACCTGTAACTCTTAATGGGAACATTAAAACCTTAATTGCTTTTGATGAAAAATTCGCCAGTTCTTTCCAGTAGGTTGCCCCTATGGTTTTAGGAATAATTTCGGAAACCACTAAAATCAAAACGGTCATAATTGCCGATACGATACCTACGGCATTGTTTCCAGATCCAAATGTTTTTTCGGCTTGAACCCCTACTAAAATGGCACCTACGGTATGCGCAATCGTGTTAATGGTTAAAATGGCAATTAGCGGTTGGTTTACATTGTCTTTTAAATTTTTAAGTGTTTTGGCAAAAGATTTTCCTTCAGCAAGTTTTAAGGAAATAAATGTTGGAGAAACAGATAGCAATACCGCTTCTAAAATGGAACACAAAAAAGAAAATCCAATAGAAATAATTCCGTAAATAATAAGTAAGGTCATATGTATTAATTGTGTTTTGCTAAGTTATCATTTTAAATGAAATGAATTTTGTTTCGCATAAAAAAAGCTTCCAAAATTTTGGAAGCTTTAACTGATTAGTAATGTTGAAACCCTAAAAATTGACATTTAACCCTAAACCGAATACTTCTCTAACCTGAAAACCAGAATAGGCATTGTCATCATAAATGGTTTGAAACGCTAAGTTTGTTGAGAAAACATCATTTATTTTCATAACCAAATTCATAGTGTAGTCTACATCAATATTTTGAGGCTTATCTAAATAATTAGAATAAAATGAAATGATATTTTCCATGCTTATGTTTTTAAACAAATTAAATTTATAATACCCTCTAAGGTTAAAACCAAACTCGAATAATAAATCATCACCTGGAGCAACACCGTAAGTTTCAACATCATTGCTAGACTCAAATAGTTCCGTATCTTCATTAAAGGTATAAATTTCGCCAAACAAAAAAGTAAATTTAGAAG
This sequence comes from Bacteroidia bacterium, assembly GCA_030425715.1. Taxonomy (GTDB): domain Bacteria; phylum Bacteroidota; class Bacteroidia; order Flavobacteriales; family Flavobacteriaceae; genus Lutimonas. The sequence continues at coordinate 2,131 of JAUIAA010000009.1, forward strand.
TTAGTGGGGCAAAGTTCAAATACAAATTATCGCTTTTTTTCCATAAAAAACCTGGACCAAAACTCCAATAAGCAGGTTTAAAAAATCCACCAGTTGGATAAAGTTCATTGTCTCCTACAAAGTCATCTGTATAATCATATCCATCTGTAAATTGGGTTTTAAAATTCATAAAAAACGAGAAGTTCCAATGTTCTTTTATTTTTTTACCTAATATGGAATTTAACTCTAGTCTATCATCAGTTTTTCTTACTCCATCGTCTTCATTTCTTGTCAAACCATAGCTAGCCAAAAACTTATTTGTTAAGGACCAGTCTCCTTTTTTATAATTAAAATTATAATTTGCGTCTACATTTCCTGCTAAACTATTATCTCCTCCTGCTTGCCAGTTAGAAAAAGCAGATTGGTTGACTAAAAAGGTTATTTTTCCTTGTGTATTCCAACCTTCTGGTACTTTGTCTATTTCCTTTTGTAAAGCATCAATTTTTGCTTGTAGCGGAGCTATAGAATCTTTTAATATGGCTTGTTGGGCTTTTAACTCTTCCTTAGTTTGTGCACTTATTACTGCAATAGAAAATAATAAGATAAGGGTAATTAACTTTTTCATTTTAATGGTATTAATTTTGAAATTGGCTGCAAAAGTACTAAATATATGGAATATTGCTTTTATTTTATTTACTTTTTGATTTGAATAAAGGCACATTAGAGCAAGCTTCTCCATACATAATAGATTTGCAAACAGGCATTAACTTAGATACTAATAACGTATATGCTGTTGGTGGAATAGGTTTTTCTGCGCAACCTTTAATAATTACAGGTTTATCTATATAATCCTCTATAGACAATTGAGAAATAAGGTCTTGAAAAATAATGCTTTCTAGTAACTCTAAATCGCCAACTACTGTTTTTTTAGCGTAACTTGCTAAGTTGGTGGTAATTAATAAATAGGCCCATGATGGGATAATAGCATCTGAAGTACAAGTAAGCGCAACATACTTATCTTGGTACTGTTTCCAGTTGTGATTTTTTACAGATGCTCTAAAGTCGGTTTCTTTTAAAATTTGCTCTGCAAAAAGCCAAGGTTTTATATCTAGCAAAATTCTTTCCCCCACAGGGTAAAAATCTTCTAAATCAATAGTAATCAATTTACTATTTGCTACGCGATTTACAATTTCTTGTGCCATGCTGTTTTTATAAAAAACCTAACTCCAATTTCGCTTCTTCGCTCATTAAATCTTGTGTCCATGTAGGATCAAAAGTAATTTCCACTTCGGCATCTCTAACCTCTTCAATGGTTTTTACTTTTTCTTCTACCTCAACTGGTAAAGTTTCGGCAACAGGGCAATTTGGCGAAGTAAGTGTCATCAATATTTTTACATCCATTTCTTCATTTACAAATACATCGTAAATCAAACCAAGTTCGTATATATCTACTGGAATTTCTGGATCGTAAATGGTTTTTAAAACCGCTACAATCTTATCTCCTAAATCTGCATTATTTGCTGTGCTCATAATTTCTTTAAAATCATTCTAAATAAGCACAAAGATAGTGTAAAGAAAGTTATGGTAAAAATTAATTGTACTTGGCTTGATAGGCCAATGCGTATAATTTTAATTGTTTTACCATAGAGGTAAGCCCGTTTGCCCTGGTTGGAGAAAGGTGTTCTTTCAAACCAATTTCATCAATAAAGAAAGGATCTTCACTTAAAATATCCTTTGGGGATTGGTTGTTAAAAACTCGTAATAACAGCGCAATAATTCCTTTGGTAAGAATGGCATCGCTATCTGCTGTAAAAGTTAATTTTCCATCCATATAATCCGCATGTAACCAAACTTTTGATTGACAACCTTTGATTAAATTTTCTTTGGTTTTGTATTGCTCTTGGACAAGAGGAAGCGATTTACCCATTTCAATGATATATTCATATCGTTGCATCCAATCATCAAACATCTCAAACTCGGCAATAATTTCTTCTTGTATTTCTTTAATAATCATTTTTTAAACTTATTTTTGCAAAAATACATAAATAGTCTGTACATGGGAAAACTTTTAATTGTAGGAACGGTAGCTTTTGATGCCATTGAAACACCTTTTGGAAAAACAGATAAGATTTTAGGTGGAGCGGCAACTTATATTGGTTTGTCTGCTGCACAGTTCAATGTAGAGGTAGGAATTGTTTCGGTAGTTGGTGGGGACTTCCCTCAAGAACATTTGCAAATGTTAGAAGATAAAAACATCGATACTACAGGAGTTGAAATAATTAAAGAAGGGAAGACTTTTTTTTGGAGCGGTAAATACCACAATGATTTAAATACCCGAGATACTTTAATTACAGATTTAAATGTATTGGCAGGTTTTAATCCAATTGTTCCTAATAATTTTACAGATTGTGATTTTTTAATGTTAGGAAATTTACACCCTGCTGTGCAAATGGCTGTAATTAATCAGATTCCGAAACGTCCAAAGTTAATAGTGCTTGATACCATGAATTTTTGGATGGATAATGCACTAAGCGAATTGATGGAAGTAATTGCTAAAATTGATGTAATAACTATAAATGATGAAGAGGCAAGGCAATTAAGTGGAGAATACTCATTGGTAAAAGCTGCACAAAAAATTCATGAAATGGGCCCTAAATATGTTGTAATTAAAAAAGGAGAGCATGGTGCTTTACTTTTTTATGAAGGCAATGTGTTTTTTGCTCCTGCTTTACCATTAGAAGAAGTGTTTGACCCAACAGGAGCTGGAGATACTTTTGCTGGTGGATTTATTGGCTACTTGGCAAGTACCCACGATATTTCTTTTGAAAACATGAAAAGAGCAATTATTTACGGTTCCAATTTGGCATCTTTTTGTGTAGAGAAGTTCGGAACGGAAAGAATGGAGAGTTTAAGCCGTGAAGAAGTACAAAAAAGACTGCAACAGTTTAAAGAATTGACACAATTTGAAATAGAATTAGGATAAATAACAAAATGATTAAAACACAAAATCATGAGTGACGCTATCAAACACGAATGTGGAATTGCTTTAATTCGATTGTTAAAACCAATTGAATTTTATAAAAAGAAATACGGCACACCTTTTTACGGCATCAATAAAATGTATTTGATGATGGAAAAACAACACAATCGCGGACAAGATGGTGCTGGTTTTGCAAGTGTAAAATTTGACACAAAACCTGGCGATAGGTATATCAGTAGGGTAAGATCAAATGAGCAACAACCCATTCAAGATGTGTTTGCTAAAATTAACGAAAGGCTAAATAGTGTACTGCAGGAAAATCCTGATAAGGTTGATGATTTAGATTGGCAAATAAGAAATATGCCTTATGTAGGAAATGTATTTCTAGGCCATGTTCGTTATGGTACTTTTGGCAAAAATAGTATTGAAAGTGTGCATCCCTTTTTACGCCAAAATAACTGGAAACACAAAAATCTAATCGTAGCAGGAAACTTTAACATGACCAATTCTAACGAAATGTTAGAAGAATTGATTGAATTAGGTCAACATCCAAAAGAAAATACCGATACTGTTACTGTAATGGAAAAAATTGGTCACTTTTTAGATGACGAGGTTTTAGATCTTTACTATAAATTTAAACAAGAAGGCATTAGTAAAAAAGATGCTTCGCCTAGAATTGCAAAAGAGCTAAATGTTCAAAAAATATTAAAACGAGCCTCTAAAAATTGGGATGGCGGTTATGCTATGGCCGGGTTGATGGGGCATGGAGATGCCTTTGTTTTAAGAGATCCAGCAGGTATCAGACCCGCATATTACTACAAAGACGATGAGGTTGTGGTTGTGGCATCAGAGCGACCTGTAATCCAAACTGTTTTTGATGTTGACATCAATGATGTACACGAAATAGAAAGAGCACATGCCTTAATTATTAAAAAGGACGGAGAGGTTAAATTAGAGCAAGTGATGAAACAATTACCTAGAAAAGCTTGTTCTTTTGAACGTATTTATTTTTCAAGAGGTAGTGATGCCGCTATTTATGAAGAACGTAAAAATTTAGGAAAATATATTTTACCTAAAGTATTAGATACCGTAAACCACGATATAAGTAATACTGTTTTCTCATATATTCCCAATACCGCAGAAACATCATTTTTTGGTTTAACCGAAGCGGCCGAAGAGTATTTAAATGAAAGAAAATTAAAAACAATTTTAGAAGGAGATAAAAACATATCTGCTGACAAACTATCGGAAATACTCTCTGAACGTCCAAGAATTGAAAAGATCGCGATTAAAGATGCCAAATTAAGAACATTTATTGCCGATGATAATAGCAGAGATGATTTGGTTGCACACGTATACGATGTTACCTATGGCGTGGTAAAACCAACCGATAATTTAGTAATTATTGATGATAGCATTGTAAGAGGAACTACTTTGAAAAAAAGTATCATAAAAATATTAGATCGATTAAACCCTAAAAAAATAGTAATTGTTTCCTCTGCTCCTCAAATTCGTTACCCAGATTGTTATGGAATTGACATGGCTAGATTAGAAGAGTTTATTGCCTTTAAAGCAGCTTTAGATTTGTTAAAAGAGACTGGTCAAGAACATAAGCTAAAAGAAGTTTATGATAAGTGCATAGCAAGTAAGGATGATGAAAACCCAGAAAATTTTGTAAAAGAAATATACGCACCTTTTACTGCAGATCAAATATCTGATAAAATTGCTGAGATGTTAAAAACAGAAGAAATTAACACCGAGGTAAAAATCATATTCCAATCTATTGAAAATTTGCATAAAGCTTGTCCAGAAAATTTAGGAGACTGGTATTTTACTGGTAATTATCCCACTAATGGTGGAATGAAAGTGGTAAATAGAGCGTTTGTTAATTTTTATGAAGGAAAAAAAGAAAGAGCTTATTAATTTAAAATCAAATTTAAATGCAAAGAATTAAGTTGTATACAGGTTTGTTGCTATTAACGTTCGTGTTTTTGCAATGTAAAACCCAATACCAAGAAAAAGAAGTGCCTTTTACCATTACAGAAAAAAGCTATTTTAATTGGGAAGATACCACCAAGCACAGCAAAGGAATAGAAATAAAAATTGTTGGAAATTTTACAACTACAAGTTTAGGGTTTAGCACCATCTATTTTAAAAATAATAAATTTGAAGTAGTGCCTATAATTAACGGTAACCGATTTACTTTGGTTGGCAATACATCAAAAATTATAAATCCAGATTTACAGCTTACCAAAAGTAGTGAAGGTGAATATGGTAACCAGCCTATAAATATAGAAAAAATTCCTTTTGAATTAAGTGACAATGAAGCACTAGTGGTTTACACGATAAATGGAGAAAACTTTTACTATAAAGTAAAAGATATGGAACAAAAAGAGTCTGTAAGCTATTAATTAGAGCACAATACTCAATCCAATAGAGCCGCTATTTCCTATTTCGGCAAATATGCCAATCTTTTTGGTAAAAAAGTATCGAGCGCCTAAATAACCATTAATGCCTACGTTGCCCGAAGATAAATATCCTAAATCCACTCCAGGGTAAATATCTAATTGAGTTGGTAAATCGAGAACTTCCCCCAAATGAACGCCTGTCCGTGCATAAATAAAATAGTCATCTCTATCATTGCTAAGGAAAAAAGAAGCTCCAATACCTACTGAGAATAATTTGTCAATACCATAATCATAGGTAGCCTTTATACCACTTCCATGACCGTATGCTTCAAAACCAACATTTAGTTTACTATCTCTAGCACCCGTATAAGACTGCGCATTTACAGAAACAAAAATACATGCAAACACTATGGTAAGAATACACTTTTTCATAACAATAAATTTTATAGCAATTATTGTTTATAACGTTTTTTACAATTGTTTAGTATAAAATTTAGTGGAATTAGAAGAAATACCATAAAGGAGAAATACCTGTATGCTATAGTAGGAAAAAAAGGAGTTATGGTCGATTTTAGCATTTTATTCAGATATATTTAACACTTTTTTTGCGGTGTTATTTTTGAAGTGGCACGGATATTGATTTATAACAAATAACTTTTATTTTCTACACAAGAAAAAAAAAAGGAAAGTTCATTTAAAATTTTAACATTTGATTGGGATGAATATAATGCTAGATGATTTTATTTTGTACCCAGTAATAAGTAGTATAAATTACTACTGCTATAGAACAACAAACAAGTAAAGAAATCGTTTTATATTATTACATAGAAAACGTAAAAATATATCTAAAAAGAGATTAAAAATAAGGTTTGGTTAGTTGATTTTGGTTGATTGATTTCAACCAATATTAGGCCTCGAGAAGTCGAGGCCTTTTTTTATGCTTATAAGTCAAATTTAATACCTTGTGCTAAAGGTAATTCGTCTGAATAGTTAATTGTATTTGTTTGGCGTCTCATATATACTTTCCAAGCATCAGATCCAGACTCACGCCCACCACCAGTTTCTTTTTCTCCACCGAAAGCGCCTCCAATTTCAGCACCAGAAGTTCCAATGTTTACATTTGCAATACCACAATCAGAGCCTGCATACGACAAGAATTTTTCTGCTTCCTTTATGTTTTCAGTCATAATTGCAGAAGATAATCCTTGTGCTACCCCATTTTGAATATTTATAGCATTTTCAACATCTCCAGAATATTTCATTAGGTATAAAATAGGTGCAAAGGTTTCGTGTTGTACAATTTCAAAATGATTCTCGGCTTCGATAATTGCTGGTTTTACATAACAACCACTTTCGTATCCTTCCCCTTTTAACACAGCTCCTTCCACCAATACGTTTCCACCTTCTGCTTTCGCTTTTTCAATGGCAGCTAGATAAGTGTTTACCGCATCGTGGTCAATTAATGGTCCAATATGATTTTCTTCATCTAAAGGATTGCCAATCGTTAATTGCCCGTAAGCTCCAACTATAGCGTCTCTAACTTTATTGTAAACCGATTCGTGAATAATTAATCGCCTAGTGGATGTACAACGTTGCCCACATGTTCCAACCGCACCAAATACAGCACCTGGAACCACCACCTTTAAATCGGCGGTTGGAGTAATGATAATGGCATTGTTTCCACCTAATTCTAATAAAGATTTTCCAAAACGTTGCGCAACTGTAGCTCCAACAATTCTTCCCATTCTTGTAGAACCTGTTGCAGAAACTAGCGGAATTCTAGAATCTGTTGTCATCATTTCGCCAACTTTATAATCGCCATTTACAATACAAGAAATACCTTCTGGTAAATTGTTTTCTTTTAAAATTTGTGCAATAATATTCTGACAAGCAATGGCACATAGTGGCGCTTTTTCAGAGGCTTTCCATACACAAACATCTCCACAAATCCAAGCTAATGCAGTATTCCAAGCCCAAACTGCTACAGGAAAATTGAATGCAGAGATAATCCCAACTACACCAATTGGGTGCCACTGTTCTCTCATTACGTGTCCTGGGCGTTCTGACGGAATGGTTTGTCCGTTTAATTGTCTTGATAAACCAACAGCAAAATCACAGATGTCTATCATTTCTTGCACTTCACCATAACCCTCTTGCAAAGATTTTCCCATTTCGTAAGACACTAACTTCCCAAGAGGCTCTTTTAAATCTCTTAGTTTGTTTCCAAACTGACGTACAATTTCCCCTCTTTGTGGAGCAGGAATATCTCTCCAAGATTTAAACGCTTTTAATGCAACATCCATTACTTTGTCGTAATCTGCTCTTGTAGTTGTTTTTACTTTCCCTATCAACTTTCCATCCACAGGAGAATAAGACTCAATAATTGCTCCATTAGAGAAATTATTGGAACCTGTAGATGTTCCATCGTTTATATCTTTTACCCCTAATTGTTTAAGTGCTTTATCAATTCCGAAATCAGTAGCAATCGCTAGCATATCTTTATTTTTATGTTATCCTGCGAAATTACAAATAAATATAGCTACACAAAACAAATGTTTGCTAGATTCTAAAAAAAGACAAGTGAAATTACAGATTATTCAATATAGACTAGAATCTATAATTTAATCCTGAATATACTCCTAAATAATAAGGTTGAAAATTACCCGAATTGTTTGAATAAGTATTGAATTGGTATTTAAACATTGGAGCAACATTTAAATACCAGCTTTTGTTAATTTTATAATCTAAATCAATACCAACGTTACCACTAAAGTTTACACTATTTAGGTTGTTGGCTTGACCCAAATTGGTACTATTGTTTTGCGACAATAGCGTAACAGAATTGTTGGTTAAAATCAATGTACTAAACCCGCCAATAACATTTACACCAAACTTACTTTCGTATAAATTATATTTTAATTCAAATGGCAATTCAAAATATTCAATCGATTGGTTTAAATTTCCGTTTAAACTATTTTTATACCTTGCATCGGTGAATGCTGCCTGTGGCTCTAAGGGGCTTGTACTTTTAATTGGGTTTAAAATTACACTATTGTTATAATTTGCCTTGATGTTACTAGTTTGCGATTTAGAACTTGCAAAAGCTGCATTTACCCCGTTAGTATTATAAGCCAGTTCTATTTTGTTAACTCCTGATTGCAAGTTGATTTTTTTGGTCAATTGATAGTTTACTTTTACCCCAACCGATAAGGCATTGTCACTACTTTTACTATTATTGGTCAAATTTTCATTTAATGGTGAACCACTAGATAATGTGTTGTAGTATATAGGGGAAATGGTAGGTCCTACAGACCATTTTTTATTTTCGGTTTTCTTTTTGTTAGCATTCAACTCTGAATTGTTGGCGTAAAATATATCTTGGTTGGATTGTTTTAGTATTTCTTTAAAGCTTTGGTCATTGGTAGCAAAGCGATTATCGATAGATTCGTAAAAAGTATGGTTTGCCCCTTCTTCTTTTTGGATGTCTTTATTATTGGCAACTACTGGAGTAACAAATTGTTTTTGAATAGGTTTTTTCTTAGTCAAATTATTTTTAGTTAAATCATTATCTGGTTTGGCCAAGCTTTTTTGGGTTTCTTGGTTGGCTAAACTTACATTGGTTTCTTCCTTAGAAATAGTTGTTGGAGCTGGAGAGCTATTTATTGGAATATTATTTCCTGAATTGTTAAAATACCACAAACCAATCGAAGATAAAAAAAGAAAAACCATAGCTATGCCACTTAATTTTTGCCATAGTGGTAAAATTGAGGTTCTTTCTTTTTTTTGTAGTGATTTTTCAATGTTATTCCAGACTTTGTTGTTGGGGACAACTTCTAAATCTTTAAAATTTTCTTGAAAAACTCTATCGATGTTTTTTCTTTCTAACATGCTATAAAAGCCCTATTGTTTGGTTTAGTTGGTTGCTTTCTATTTTATCTTTTAATATTAATCTAGCTCTTGATAAATTTGATTTTGAGGTTCCTTCTGCTATTCCTAACAGATCCGAAATCTCTTTGTGCGAATAGCCGTCTAAAACATATAAGTTGAATACCATTCTATATCTTTCGGGCAATTCTTGTACAATTTTTAACAAATACTCTAAAGAAATTTCTGCTTCATCAACCTCTACCTCTACTTCTTCAGGATAATTATCTTCCACTAAATTTAGCACATTCTTTTGGCGGTAGGTTTGTAATGCCGTGTTAATGACAATTCTTTTCATCCAACCTTCAAAAGAACCTTTAAACTTATATTGGTCAATTTTGTTAAAAATGGTAATAAAAGCCTCTTGTAAATTATCCTCAGCTTCTTGCTGGGTTTTAGAGTATTTTAAACACAACGCAAAAAGTTTACCCGCAAACAAGTGGTAAATTTCTGATTGCGATTTTAAATCTCGCTTTTTACAATTTTTTATGAGTTGATGTAAACTCATAGGCTTTTATCTATTTTTTGATGAAATTGATCTTTCTAATTGAATCCCAAAAAATACAAAAAATATCCATTTGTAAGCAAAAATTAATTAAAAATATATCATTTGCTTATTTAAAAGATGGTTTTTTATCAATTGGTTGCGTCAAAATATTTTACTTTTGTTGCTCCCATGGAACAAGATATTTTACAAATATTTGAGATAAAAAACAAAGATCTTTTTATAAAAAAATCTTTGCAAATATTTCATTATCAGTATGATAAAAATTTATTGTATCGTGATTTTGTAGATCTATTGGGAGTGAATCCTAATAGTATTGATACTTTAGAGCAAATTCCTTTTTTACCCATTTCTTTTTTTAAATCGCATGCTATAATTACTGGTCATAAGAAGGAGGAAAAAACATTTTTAAGTAGCGGAACCACTGGGACAACCCCTAGTAAGCATTTGGTTAGTGACCTAAAAATTTATGAAAAAAGTTTTCGCTTGGGTTTTTATCAGTTTTATGGTGCTGTGTCGGATTATACAATTTTAGCTCTTTTGCCGAACTACCTTGAGAGAAAAGGATCTTCATTGATTTATATGGTAGACCATTTGATTAAAGAAAGTAAATCTGCAGATAGCGGTTTTTATTTACACGATTTAAAAGGCTTAGCTAAAAAACTGATAAAACTCGATAAGCAAGGTAAAAAAGTATTGCTTATTGGGGTTTCGTTTGCCTTATTAGATTTAATTGACTTTCTGCAATTTAACCTAAAAAACACCCTCATAATGGAAACGGGAGGTATGAAAGGAAGAAGAAAGGAAATGATTAGAGAAGAATTACATCAAATACTATGTAAAGGATTTGGTGTGGGTAAAATTCATTCGGAATACGGAATGACAGAATTGCTATCGCAGGCATATTCCCATGGCAATGGCATTTTTAGTACCCCTCCATGGATGCACGTATTTGTAAGAGATACAGAGGAGGCACAACGTATTTTACCTAATGGTAAGGTTGGCGGTTTAAATATAATAGATTTAGCAAACGTATATTCTTGTCCGTTTATCGCAACGCAAGATTTAGGGAAAACACATGCAAATGGTACTTTTGAAATTGTTGGTAGATTTGACAATTCAGATATTCGCGGTTGTAATTTGCTTGTGGTTTAGGTATTCGTTATAGATTTTTGGTCTATCCTTTGTAAAAGTTTTAGACTTATTTTGTAAAATAAATACCCTATCAAAGCGCCTAAAATGGCTCCACATGTAATATCAATAGGGAAATGTACTCCTATATAAATTCTGCTATAAGCAAACAGAATTGGCCAAATAAAGAAAAGGACGGTATATTTAAAATATTTTTTTAAAGTGAGGTGCATAAAAAGGCTAACCGCCATTGAAGTGGTTGCATGACCTGATACAAAACTAAAACTCTTGTTGTTTTTTAAAATTCTAATAAACCCATTGATGGATGGGTCTCGATTGGGTCTTAATCGGCCAACAGTGTTCTTTATAAAAACCGTCAATTGATCTGAAAAAGCAACCATTATTGCTGTAAGAATTAATAGGGCAAGACATTTTTTCCAGCCTAAAGATTTGTAGATGAGAACAAGAAATAAAATGTACAATGGAATCCAACTCAATTGATTGGTAATCAACATCCATAGGGAATCCCAGTTTTCATTACCTAAGGCATTTAAAGAGACAAATAAATCTTTGTCAAAAGAAATTATTTTTTCTAAAAAACTCAATTTAAAAATTTCGTTTTATAGGGCCTGTTATATCATCAATATTTTCTTCTAAATTACTTTTGATGTCTTTCACCTCTTTTTTAATATCTCTTGTAAATTCAGTATCTATTCCTTTATCCTTAGCAGTTTCGGTAATTTCTCGTTTTACTTCATTGGTTGCATTTTTAAGTTGCTGCATTCCTTTTCCTAGTCCACGAGCAATTTCAGGAATTTTATCTGCACCAAACAGCATTACCACAATTACGAGGATTACAAAAATTTCGCCACCACTAATAAATAATAACATAGGTTTACATTTATCTTACAAAGATAGTATAATTCGCAAATTGCGTTTACTTTTTTGTAAGCATTCGTTTAATTTCGTTTAATTTCATCAAGGCTTCTATTGGAGTTAGTGTTTCAATATTTACGCTTAATATTTCTTCTTTCAATCCTTCCAGTAAGGGATCATCTAGGTTAAAAAAGCTCAATTGTAATTCTTTTTCTGAAGCCGATTTTAATTTTTCTTGAATTTCTTCAGAAGCATGACTTTTTTCTAGATGTTTTAGCATTTTATTAGCGCGATGTATCACTGGTGTTGGCATGCCTGCTAATTTTGCCACATGAATACCAAAACTGTGTTTGCTGCCTCCGGCAACTAATTTTCGTAAAAAAATCACATTGTCTTTTAGCTCTTTTACCGATACATTAAAATTTTTGATGCGCTCAAAAGTTTCGCTCATATCATTTAATTCATGGTAATGTGTGGCAAAAAGGGTTTTGGCATGGGTTGGGTGTTCATGTACGTATTCGGCAATAGCCCAAGCTATAGAAATACCATCGTAGGTGCTGGTACCTCTACCAATTTCATCTAATAAAATCAAACTACGATCTGTAAGATTATTTAAAATACTGGCTGTTTCGTTCATTTCCACCATAAAGGTAGATTCTCCCATAGAAATATTATCACTGGCACCAACTCTAGTAAAAATTTTGTCAACTACCCCAATTTTAGCATTTTGTGCAGGAACATAACTGCCTATCTGTGCCAATAAAACAATAAGAGCGGTTTGTCTTAAAATGGCAGATTTACCACTCATATTTGGACCAGTTATCATGATAATTTGCTGCTGGTTTCTATTTAAAACCAAATCGTTGGCTATATAACTTTCGCCAGTAGGCAATTGTTTTTCTATAACAGGATGGCGTCCGTTTTTTATTTCAATATCGGTAGAGTTATCTACCATTGGTTTTACATAGTTATTCGCTATTGCAGTTTTTGCAAACGAACTTAAACAATCTAATTTGGCAACAATCTGAGCATTTTTTTGCACCTGCTGCATACTCGGAAGAATATATTCCAATAAATCGGCAAAAAGCTCTTGTTCAATTTGCGTAATTTTTTCTTGTGCTCCTAAAATTTTTGCTTCATATTCTTTGAGTTCTTCCGTAATATATCTTTCTGCGGAAACTAGTGTTTGTTTTCTAATCCACTCTTCGGGAACCTTATTTTTATGGGTATTACGAACCTCAATATAATAACCAAATACATTATTCGAAGCTATTTTTAAACTTGGTATTTGGGTTCTTTCACTTTCTCGTTCTAACATTTTATCGAGATAGGTTTTTCCTGAGTTTGAAATGGCTCTTAATTCATCTAATTCCTCAGAAACGCCATGCGAAATGACATTTCCTTTGAGAATATTTACTGGAGCATCTTCAAATAATGTGGTGGATATTCTATCAATTAAGTTTTTACAAGGGTAAATTTGTTTGCCAATTTCTTCTAAAGTTTTTGATTTGCTTGTAACCAAAGATTCTTGAATTGGTAAAATGGCTTGTAAAGAGTTTTTTAAGTTTACCACTTCTTTAGGCGATATTTTACTGGTTGCCACCTTTGAAATTAGCCGTTCAATATCACTTATTTGTTTGATTTGACTATCGATTAGTTGTAAAATTCCTTCATTTTCGATTAAAAACTTTACCGTTTCATGCTTCTGTTGGATACTTGCAATATCCTTTAATGGCAGCGCAAGCCATCTTTTTAGCATTCTCCCCCCCATTGGTGAAATGGTTTGATCAATAATATCTAACAAGGTAACCGCCTGTTCGGCAGTAGAATAGTACAACTCTAAATTACGAATGGTAAATTTATCCATCCAAACATAGGCATCTTCTAAAATTCGTTGGAGGTTTGTAATATGCTCTAATTTATGGTGCTGTGTTTCTGATAAATAATACAAAATCGCACCAGCGGCAATAATTCCGTGTGCTAAATCATCAATACCAAATCCTTTTAGAGATTTTATTTTAAAATGGTTACACAAGTTTTCATTGGCAAAATCTTCTTGAAAAACCCAATCGTCTAGATAAAAAGTGTAAAATTGATCTCCAAAATAGTCATGAAATTTTGTTTTGTTTTGTTTTTCTACCAGTATTTCACTTGGTTGAAAATTTTGCAATAATTTGTCAATATATTCTTCATTGCCCTGTGAGGATAAAAACTCTCCGGTAGAAACATCTAAAAAAGCAATTCCAATTTGTTTTTTATCGAAATGAACAGCGGCTAAAAAATTGTTTTTTTTGGCGTGTAAAACTTCATCGTTTAAGGCAACTCCAGGGGTAACCAATTCGGTAACACCACGTTTTACAATAGTTTTGGTCATTTTAGGATTTTCTAACTGATCGCAAATTGCTACACGTAACCCAGCTTTTACCAACTTTGGTAAATAGGTATTTAGTGAGTGGTGTGGAAATCCTGCCAGAGCGGTCTCTGTTTCGGATCCTGCTCCTCTTTTTGTCAATACAATTCCTAAAATTTTAGCGGCTTTCTTGGCATCCTCTCCAAAAGTTTCATAAAAATCACCCACCCTAAAGAGTAACATTGCATCAGGATATTTCGCCTTAAT
>JAUIAA010000300.1 GCA_030425715.1 Bacteroidia bacterium
TTAGAACTATTATAAAAAATATTGCATCAAGAGGAACTACCATACTATTAGCCTCACATTTATTAGATGAAGTGGAAAAAGTATGTAGCCATGTGGTAGTAATTCGCAAAGGAATCAAATTATACTCGGGAAGGGTAGATGAAATGACCTCTTCATTTGGAATAGTTGAGTTATCCAATGGAAAAGACAACCAAATTTTAAAGGAAATTTTAACCAATTTTGATGGTATTGAAAAAATAAATGAAGAAAACGGTTTACTTATCGCAACACTAAACAAAAGTGTAACCGCTACAGAAATCAACCAATTCCTTATTGGTAAAAACATCACTTTATCGCATTTGATAAAAAGAAAACCAACCTTAGAGCAGCAATTTCTAACCTTAACCAACCAAGAATAAATGTTAAGATTACTAAATATTGAATTACACAAATTAAAAAATAGTAGAGCCAGTAAGATTTTAATCTTTTCTTACTTTGCTTTGTTAACTTCTATTGCCTTAATCGCATCTATTAAATTTGATATTGGTCCTATTCAATTTCATTTGGCAGAGCAGGGAATTTTTAACTTTCCCTACATCTGGCATTTTAACACCTTTGTTGCTTCGTTTTTAAAATTCTTTTTGCTTTTGGTAATCGTATCCATGATGTCTAACGAATACAGTAACAAGACTTTAAAACAAAACTTGATTGATGGATTGAGTAAAAAAGAGTTTGTTTTAAGTAAATTTTATACTGTAATACTTTTTGCCTTAGTATCTACTATTTTTGTTTTTATCGTTTCTCTAATTTTAGGGTTGATTTACTCTGATTACAATGAATTATCCATCATTTTTTCTGGTTTAGAATTTTTGCTAGCATTTTTTGTAAACCTTATCGGATTCTTTTCTATGGGTTTGTTTTTAGGCGTTTTAATCAAACGATCTGCCTTTGCAGTAGGTGCGATGTGCATTTGGTTTATAATTGAAAATATAGGGTACAACCTATTAAAATGGAATATCTTTAAAGGAACTGACATTGCTGATTATATTTTTCAATTTGCGCCACTTCGAGCTATGTGGAACTTGATAGACGAGCCTTTTTCTCGCTTAGGAGCCGTAAAAACATTAGCTTCACAAGTAGGCGAAGAATTGAATTTAGACTATGCAATTCACTGGTATGAATTGGCTATCATTCTTGGATGGACCTTTATTTTTATCTATTTATCCTACTTTATTTTAAGAAAAAGAGATTTATAATTAAAAACCTATAATTTTACTAATAACTTAGTAAAATTATACTTGATGAAAATTTTCGAAAAACAGGGCTGGCATCTTTTCTTTTTAGCATTATTATTGATATTAACCCGTTATTTTGTTAGGTTATTTCCAGAAATATTGGATGGGAGTTTTTTAAACATCTCTACAAAAATTTGGTTGGTAATCGCCTTACTTATCCCAATCATACATCAAGTTTATGTTTTGCTGGCTTGGCGATATCAATTGGTTTATAATTCATTAAGCAAACTTTTTGGAAACAAGGCTTTTGGCATCTATAAATTTGTATTTTTTATTCTTTTTATCAGTAGATTTGTCTCACTACTTTTCTTAGCTATTTCTAATAAAAATACTGTTAGGATGAATCCTTACGGGAAATATTTTTTAATATTTATACTGAGTTTTCTCTTTCTTTACGCCATGTATTCTGTTAAAAAATACTTTGGATTGGATAGGGCAGCAGGACTAGATCATTTTGACAAAAGCATTGCAAAAGTTGATTTTGTAAAAAAAGGAATTTTTAAATATACCAATAATGGCATGTATTTATATGCCTTTTTAGGTATGTATTTGCCTGGAATTATTTTTCAATCAAAAGCAGCAATCTTGGTTGCATTATTTAGTCATGCCTATATTTGGATTCATTATTATTGTACCGAATTACCTGATATGAAATTTATTTATGGCAAATCTCCAAAATAAAATTATTAGTAAGTTTAAATCCTTGTAATTGTATTATTTTTATGCTGTAAAGCGCCAAATATTTTATTGCAAATTATGTATTTGGATGCTTTAAAATATCGAAAAGAAACAAATGAAATTTAAAATCGTATCACCATTTAAACCAACTGGAGACCAACCAGAAGCTATCAAGCAGTTGGTAAAGGGCTTAAATGATGATGAAAAATACCAAGTATTATTAGGAGTAACGGGATCTGGAAAAACTTTTACCGCAGCAAATGTGATTGAAAAAGTGGAAAAACCAACTTTGGTACTTGCACATAACAAAACTTTAGCCGCACAACTTTATGCAGAGTTCAAACAGTTTTTTCCAGAAAATGCGGTAGAATATTTTGTTTCCTACTACGATTACTATCAACCAGAAGCTTATATTCCAACCACTGGACTGTATATAGAGAAAGATTTATCTATTAATGATGAAATTGAACGTTTAAGACT